>NZ_JAGHZH010000184.1:0-133829 GCF_017746885.1 Roseofilum sp. SBFL
CGTTAGCGATCGCGGGCTGTAATGACGGAAATTCGTTAGAATTTCCCAGAGTGACAGAAGAGGGGTACAGCACTTTGCGCTGTTATGAGGGACAGTGTTGAATCCTCAAAGCTATGTACCAAAAGCCTATTCCCTATTCCCTATTCCCTAGCGCAAAGCGCTATAAAGGCGGCGATCGGGTTCTAGTTTCTCAAGCATAACTTGATAGTTAACAAAGTGTCCAACCGCCACATGAAAAGCAAACATGGGAGAAAGATCGGAAAATGTTTTGATCTCAACCGCTATTTTTTGCTCTTCTTTGGTTGCCATCAATAATTTTTCTGCTGCCAGATCGATATAGGTCGTTGTATTTCCCCACTTCAAACACAACGGGTCGTCAGTAACTGTCCAGCCTTCTTTTTCCCCTCTTAACTTGTTCGTGAAAAGTATCCTTTGCCATCTCAGGTTAATTACATTCTTGATGACCCAGAATAGACCAAACCCCGTCCCATATCCAACGTCACAAATTCTCCATCGCGAATGACCTGTGTGGCTCGCTCAACGCCCACAATAACCGGAATACCTAAACGTAAACCAATAATCGCAGCATGACAAGTGGTATTATCCATTTCCACAATAATGCCCCCCGCTTTGCGAATCGCTTCAATAAAATCGGCTCCGGTTTCTGGAGCAACTAAGATATCACCGGGATGAAAATGGGTAGCCTCTAACCCATTTTGAGCAATTCTAGCTCGACCGCTGACTAATCCTTGACCGATACCAGTTCCTTTACCTAAGACGGCCGTAACGATTTGGACTTTAATCAAATCCGTTGAACCAGAAACGCCGGTTAACGTTCCCGCCGTCATCACGACTAAATCCCCTTCCTGGAGTAAATGTTGCTCTTGGGCTGCATTAATGGCGGCTTGAAAGGTCTGATTCATCGAAGGTAAATCTAGCACCAAAAGGGTGTCCACTCCCCAAACCAACTGCAATCGCCGCGCCACAGAAACTTGCGGAGTAATCGCTAAAATAGGAGGCTCGGGGCGGAATTTAGATACATTACGGGCTGTTGCTCCAGTTTTAGTCAGAGTCATAATGGCGGCTGCATTGAGCTGTTCCGCAATCCGACTGACCCCTTTGGAAATGGCACTGGGAATGGACTGACGACCTTGGGTCTCTGCGTTGCGGGTATGGGGTTCTTTTTCGATCCGTTGGGCAATGCGCGCCATCGTAGCCACAGCTTCCACCGGAAATTTACCCACCGCAGTTTCATTGGAGAGCATCACCGCATCAGTTCCATCTAGAATGGCGTTGGCAACATCGGAAATTTCTGCACGGGTAGCGCGGGGAGAGTTAACCATGCTATCGAGCATTTGGGTTGCTGTAATGACGGGAATACCGAGACGGTTAGCGGTGGCAATCAGGCGTTTTTGCAGCATGGGTACATCTTCGGCAGGGACTTCTACCCCCAGATCCCCACGAGCGACCATCACGCCATCGGATAGGCTCAGAATTGCGTCCATTTGCTCGATCGCCTCATGTTTTTCGATTTTGACGATCGCGGGGACCTGTTTACCCGCATTGGAGATAATTTCTTTAATTTCTAGAACATCTTGGGGATTACGGACAAAGGAGAGCGCGACCCAGTCTACTCCTTGATCTAAGCCAAAGGCTAAATCAACCCGATCTTTGTCGGTTAAGGCTTTTACGGAGAGATAAACGCCTGGAAAGTTCACCCCTTTGTTATTGGAGAGGATTCCGGGAACCGTGACGCGACAGTGAAGTTGTTCAGTTTTTCGATCGATCTCTTCCACTTTCATTTCTACCCGACCATCGTCGAGGAGAATGGTTGAGCCAACAGGTACTTCTTCAGCAAGGCGATCGTAGCTGACAAAACTAATATCTTGCTTGCCCAGGATGCGATCGCTCGTTAAGGTAAAGCGATCGCCTTTTTTCAGCACCACCGATCCTTGCTCGAATTTACCCAAGCGGATTTTTGGGCCCTGTAAATCCTGTAAAATGCCCACTGGTCGATTCAGCTCAAACGAGACTTGGCGGATCAGACGGATATTGCGCTGATGATCCTCGTGGGTTCCGTGGGAAAAGTTCAGTCTGAGAGTCGTTGCGCCCGCTAAAATCAACTGGCGAAGCACGTCTGCACTGCTGGTAGCTGGGCCAATGGTAGCAACAATCTTGGTTCGACGGGGAGAATACTGCGATCGCATGGAGTGTTTATCAACGATGAAGTCGTTGTTCATTGTACCGAGCAACCTAGGCCAATGGATCAGTTCAGTCTAACCATTCTGTATCCGATTCAGCTACCATTGGTATTTGTTGTCTATCCCTAGAATAGGTTTTTGATTCGACCACAACAGTTGAAGCGTCTGTCAAAAAGACTGGCGACGACGGATTTCAGGAGACTGGGGATATTTTAATGGGGGTGTGGTCGGTGAAGATTTAGACTCTAGATTTAGGGGAATAGACAGGGGACGACGAGCAGAGGAATCCATAGATAAAGGGGATTGCATTCCCTTCAGACTCTGCAAAAGGGACTCGCGCACCACCGGTTCTTGTTCGCGACTGAGCATCAATCGCAGAGCATTAAAAATCATCTCCGACTCTTTTTGTCCAGAGCGGGTATAGAGCAACCGATTCACCCGACGCACTGCCAATAACCGTAGTAGAGGTTCGGGGTGAGTTAAATCCATCAGGACTCGATCTAGCTCCAGTTCTTGCTGCTTATACTGGGAAAGTAGCGATCGCCCCACCAGCAGCCCTAAAATGGCTAAAATGCCCAATCCTTCCAGAATTTGGCTGGCTGCTATCCAACCATTTTCTGCCTCTATCCAGACCGCGATCGCCATATAAGTCACTAAAGTCACCCCACCACCACCCGTAACCGCGAATGCCAACTGACGATTCGGCCCAGTTACCCAGCGTCGCATTTGGGCCCATCGCCATTCCCAGTTCCAGGATTGCATCCGATAGAGAACCACCATCATCGTCATCCCTAAACCGGTTGCCAATACCAGTCGCCAGTTCCAGGCCATTAATACAGCAATCAGGGTGAGGAAAAACAACCAACTTCCTGACCCCTGAAATAGGGATTTCCTCATCAGGTTAACCTTTACCTTTCATAGTTGCTTTCAATTTGCTCTGTCTATCTTAACCTGATAACCTGAGTTCGCAGAACATTCAGAGAAAATGCGGCTCAAAATCGTTAGACCCGATTGACCCTCCAACGCTAAAAAATTGATTGCACTCGCGTCTAAATTTCATAGGTAGACGATTGTAGTCGAAACATCTGGGCATACATGCCATTCAAATCCATCAGTTCCTCATGGCTACCCATTTCTCGAATTGACCCCTGCTCAAGGACAATGATGCGATCGGCCATGCGTACAGTGGAAAATCGATGACTAACCAAGAAGGTCATTTTACCCGATGCCAATTTTCGGAAACGCTGAAAGAGATCGTATTCAGATATCGCATCTAAAGCGGCTGTCGGTTCATCTAAAATCAGGATTTGTGCAGGAGTCATAAACGCCCGTGCCAACCCCACTTTTTGCCATTGTCCCCCCGATAATTCACTTCCTCCTGGAAAGATTTTTCCTAACAAGGTTTCATACCCATGGTCTAATCCTTGAATTACACTATCCGCCCCAGAATCAATCCCGGCTTTGCGAATGCGATCGCGATTATTATATTCATCAATATTACCAAACCCAATGTTATCACTGACACTCAAATGATAACGGGCAAAGTCTTGGAAAATCACTCCAATATTCTGCCGTAATTCCTTCAGATTTAATTGAGTGATGGGAATATTATCAATCGTAATCTCTCCAGACGTGACATCATAAAACCGGGTCAACAGCTTGAGTAAAGTCGTTTTCCCGGCTCCATTCATGCCGACTAAAGCAATACTTTCCTGTGGTGCAATGGATAAATTAATATTCTTTAAGGTGGGTTTGCTCGCTCCTGAGTAGGTGAAGCTGACATTCTTGAACGTTAATCCTTGGCGCAAAGGAGAAGGAAAGGGTTGGGCATTTTGGGGGTTGATCACATAAGGTTGAAGGGCTAAAAAATCAAAAAACTGGCTAACATGCAGATTCACTTCATATAATTTCGCAATTTCTTCGAGCAGTCCTTGAATCGCTGTTTGCGATTGACGAAATGCCCCCGAATACATCGTCAAAGAACCAATCGTAATTTCACCACTCAGGGTTGCCGCAACAATCCAAAAATAGGTCAAATAAAATCCCAGTTTAGAGATCAGAGTTGAACTGAGCAGGGAAACAACTTGCTGGCGAGACATTTCTTCTATTTCTGCATTAAACTGCCAGCGAATCTCTCGCCATTTCTTTAATAGGTGATCGCTCAAATTAAACAGACGAATTTCTTTGACAAAATCTTGATGGGTTAAAACTTGCTGTAAATAATCGGCAAATCGACCACTCTGAGTTTGTTTGCGGAGGACTCTAAAGCGCCGACCTGAAAATTGGACGCTAATCATAAATGCAGGTAGGGCACTGAGCAGCAATATAACCGTTGCCAGGGGACTAAAGCTAATAATCAGGCCCAATAGGGCGAATAATTTCAGACCTTGGCCGACAAAGGTGGTGAAGTAGGTTAGGGCACGAACGGGATAAGTGCTACCGCTTTGTTGGGCCCGGCTTAACAAATCGTAAAATTCGGGCAGTTCGTAATGGGCTAAATCTAAGTAAACGGCTTGTTTAAGCAGGAGTTGACTGGCGTAGAGATTAAAACGATCGCCTAAAATTTGAGCAGTATAAGTCGATAATGACTTGAGGCTATCACTCAACAGATGCAGCAAAAAGACCGTAAACACCAAGATAAAGATGGGAGACCACTCGGAACTGGGTAGTCCAATGGTATTCAGGATGCGATCGATAATCAGCTTACCAATATAAAGCTGGATCGCAGGTAATACTGAAGCGCTCAGGGTGGTCAGCAAAGACAAGAGTAGCCACCGGGGACTCGCAGACCACACTAAGCGCAACAGTCGAGGCGTATTGCTGAGGACAGAAAAAAAGCGTAAGGACACTGGCTAAAGGAGGGATATTGTTGCGCTTTAGCGCTTTGAACATTCTAGCGCTTTAGTGCAACAACGAACCGATTTTTCTAATCCACCACTTTAGCTGAGACACTCCACTATCCATTGACTGACAAAAGGAGATCAACGGCAAAACCTAAAGAGTACTCATCACTTTCCGAGCCGCCTCTAGAGTCTTGTCAATATCTTCCTCTGTATGAGCCAAAGACGTAAACCCAGCCTCAAACTGAGAAGGCGCTAAATAAATGCCCTCCTCTAACATTCCCCGATGGAAGCGGCCAAACTTAGCGGTATCCGACTGTTTCGCATCGCTAAAATTATGGACAGGGCCGGCTGTAAAGAAGAAGCCAAACATGGCACTAATAGAACCGCCGCAAGCCTCATGGCCGGTTTCTTTGGCAATAGCGAGCAAGCCATCAATCAGTTTTTTAGTAATCTTCTCCAAAACATCATACTGGCCCTCCTTATTCAAGATGTCTAGGGTTTTAATCCCAGCCGTCATTGCCAGAGGATTACCAGAAAGGGTTCCCGCTTGATACATGGGGCCAGCCGGAGCGACGAGGGACATAATCTCCTTACGACCGCCATAGGCTCCAACCGGTAATCCGCCACCAATGACCTTACCCAAGGTTGTTAAATCAGGTGTTACGCCAAATTTGGCTTGCGCTCCACCGTAGGAAATCCGAAATCCGGTCATCACTTCATCAAAAACCAATAAAGCACCATGGTCTTGAGTGAGCAGGCGCAATCCTTCTAAAAATCCGGCATCTGGGGGAATAAAGCCAGAGTTACCTACGACGGGTTCTAGGATGACTCCAGCAATTTCGTCAGGATTGTCATTAAACAGTTTTTTCACCGCTTCTAGGTCATTGTAGGGGGCGGTGAGGGTATTGGTGGTGGTGGATTTAGGAACTCCTGGAGAGTCCGGTAAGCCTAGGGTCGCGACCCCAGAACCGGCTTTAACCAGGAACATATCGGCGTGGCCATGGTAGCAGCCTTCAAATTTGATGATTTTTTCCCGTCCGGTAAAGGCTCGCATCAGTCGCAGGACGGACATACAGGCTTCGGTTCCAGAGTTGACAAACCGAACCATTTCAATGCTGGGAACGGCGTTAATTACCATGTCCGCGAGGATATTTTCTTGGGCACAGGGAGCGCCAAAGCTGGTTCCTTTGTCTAGGGATTCGTGCAGCGCTTTAATTACATCTGGATGGGCATGACCGCAAATAGCAGGGCCCCAAGTGCCTACATAATCAATATATTGGTTGCCATCGACATCCCAGATATAGGCTCCCTTTACACGGTCAAAAACAATAGGTTGGCCGCCCACAGATTTGAACGCCCGCACGGGAGAGCTGACTCCTCCAGGCATCAGGGTTTGGGCAGCAGTAAAGATTTCTTGAGATTTGGTGGTGTTTAGTGGTGTTACAGTCAAGGTAATCTCCAGGCGCGAAAATACGGATAATTTTGGGCTAAATGCTCAAGTGTTTTTTAGCAATAAGGGCTAGATTACACTAAAACTTAGCTCCTTCATCACTTCCTCCGTTAGAGAAGGGGTAAGATTGAGTAAGGATGCTTACAAGGGTTTTAGAGCTACTGCAAGCGATCTGTTGTTTGTTGGGGTAATTGATTAAGTTTTATGTCTGTTGAGTCTTTTCCTTCCCAGGCGATCCCGGTCGATCGCATTAAATATAATGATCGAGGTTTGGTTCCTGCCATTGTTCAAGACGATCTTGATGGTACGGTGCTGATGATGGCTTGGATGAATCAGGAATCCCTACAAAAAACCTTGGAGACGGGAGAAACCTGGTTTTGGAGTCGTTCCCGTTCCCAGTTGTGGCATAAGGGGGCAACGTCGGGTCATCTCCAGAAGGTACGATCGCTTCGTTATGATTGTGATAGCGATGCTTTGTTAATTGGAGTCGAGCAAATTGGTGATATTGCTTGCCATACGGGAGAGCGCAGTTGTTTTCATCAGGTGGAAGGAACCATTACTGCGCCCCCTGCGGATATGCTCTCTCAAGTGTATGAGGTAATTTGCGATCGCCGCGATCGTCCTACCTCAGAATCCTATACTTGTAAATTATTGGCCGATGGGGATAATAAGATTCTAAAGAAAGTGGGTGAGGAAACAGCAGAAGTGGTGATGGCTTGTAAGGACGACGATCCTGAATCTATTGCCTCAGAAGTGGCCGATTTGTTTTATCACACCTTGGTTGCCCTTGCCTATCATCGTGTGCCCTTAAAGGCGGTTTATCAACAACTACAACAGCGTCGCCGATAACATCCATTCTCTCAACCATTAACTTTCAACTATGCATCTTTCTCTTGACCTGCCTGATGCTCAATCCACCGAAGAATTGGGGATCAAACTCGGTCAAATTCTAGCCCCCGGAAGTGTCGTCCTTCTCAATGGGGATTTGGGTACGGGGAAAACGACGTTAATTCAGGGACTCGGTAAGGGACTGGGTATTGAGGATCTCATTGACAGTCCCACGTTTACCTTAATTAATGAATATCTTGATAGCAGAGTTCCTCTCTACCATTTCGATCTCTATCGCCTCAGTCCCGCCCAAGTGCCTAGCCTGAATCCAGAATTATATTGGGAAGGTGTAGAAGTCCCTCTGGGTATTGTAGCTATTGAGTGGGCGGAGAAGTTGCCCTATTCTCCGCCAGAGGTGTTGATTTTGGATTTGAGTTATCAGGAAAACCAAAGACGGGTCGAGCTGTGGGCGAAAGGCCCTTTAGCGATTGCTGTTCTAGAGGCGATTTCCCAAGCCTATCAGTGTCCTTCTGCTGGTCTCTCTTGTCGATCGGGGAATAGGGAATAGGAGGTTATTTCTATCTCCCTATCTTCTCCTAGAGCGGGAAACACCGGCCAAACTCCTCGGCACAGCGTACAAAGAGTTCTACGCCCATCTGTAATACAATCTCGTCAAAGTCAAACCGGGGATGGTGATGGGGATAGGCAAGATCTCGCTCTGGGTTGGCCGATCCCAGAAAGAAGTAGCATCCAGGAACCTGTTGCAGGAAGAAAGAGACATCTTCGGCCGCTAGGGTTTGATAGTCGGGCAGGAGTTCATTGGAGGTTTCTACGACTCCTTGGGCGACAGAATATACAAAACTGGACATGCGGCGATCGTTAATGACGGCTGGATATTGCTGCCAGTAGTTCAGATCGTAGGTTGCACCATGGATCTGGCAGATTCCAGCTATCGTTTGTTCAATCCGCTCTTGTAGATAACCTTGGAATTGGGGATCAAAATAGCGGACCGTTCCGCTCAGTTTTGCCGTATCTGCGATGACGTTATGGCGAGTCCCTGCATGGAGTTCTCCAATAGTAACGACAGCCGATTGTAAGGGATTGACGTTGCGGGAGACAATCGTCTGGAGCGTATTGACAATTTGAGCGCTGACCATGACTGAATCTATGGTTTGATGGGGCATGGCTCCATGGCCGCCTTTGCCCATAATCAAGAGTTTAAACGATTCTACGGCTGCCATAAATGGGCCGCTGCGAAGGGCAACTTTACCCATGGGTAGGACATTCCACAGGTGCAGACCGATGAGAGCATCGACATCAGGGTTTTTTAGCACCCCGGCTTCAATCATGGGTTTAGCGCCCCCTGGCCCTTCCTCTGCGGGCTGGAAAATGATTTTTATGGTTCCGGAAAAGTCCTGCCGGTGTTTGGCTAAATAGTGGGCAGTTCCTAGGGCGATCGCCGTATGACCGTCATGGCCGCAGGCGTGCATTTTACCTTCATGCTGCGATCGATACGGAACTCGATTGAGTTCGTTAATGGGTAAAGCATCCATATCAGCGCGAATCGCTAAAACAGGGCCAGGGGTTTGGCCGGTAAGGGTGGCGACAATACCAGTTCCGGCAATCCCCGTTTGATGCTCAATCCCCCATTGGGTCAGCAGTTTTGACACAAAAGCTGAGGTCAAATATTCCTCAAAACCCAGCTCAGGACATTGATGAATTTGCCTTCGCCATTGGACCAGTTCAGGCTGTAAGGCTCGAATTTCTAATCTAACTGACTCAAGATTGACGGAAGGAGGAAGAAGGGTGGATGAAATCATGAGGTTCGCTGGCCCGATAAAATGTAGGATTCAAAGTAATATTGAGAACTTTCTTGTCCTGAATAACCACTTGTGTTGCCAAAATGAAGCAAGGAAAAGATCCTTAATTATAGTATAACGGGTCATGAAATTCGGTTACAGATTCTTTGATCGTCCTGGATATATCTGCTACACGGATGTCTTTTTAAAGCCGTTTTGATATAATTAGATAGTAGAAGAACTTTAATTTATCCTTTCTGGAGCAATTGCTAACCCCCAATTCTTCCCAATCTAGGTGATGCGAATGGAGAACTAAAATATTAATCAAAGCCTCACCAATTGAACCGTCAACCCATCATTTTAATCGAGGAAAAGCTTTTAATTTCTTATGAATCATCAAAATTAGGTTAACGCGATCGCCATTTACACTCAGGTCATCTGACTTTCAAAACCATGCTATTTGCTCCGCTCAGATACTGTCCCTTTGTAATGATTAAGGATTTGAAGTTGTGATTGCTATTTCACCTCGTCCCGTGCGCCGGCAATGGAATACCATTAGTTTCGCTTCTACGTTGTACCTGTGTCCTGTACTCGATCTACTCCTCACTCACATCCCTTCCCATGTGCCTCTCGACTGGCAAGCACAGGTTAGACTCGGACTACAAGAAGCCCTGGTAAATGCAGCTAAACATGGTAATAATCTCGATCCGGGTAAGCAAGTTTCTGTGAGGTTTTCAGTATCCGAAGGCTATCACTGGTGGGTGATTTCAGATCAAGGATGCCAAAGCAGGGAGAACTGTTCCTGTATTCCCGTTGACTCGGCGGGGCTTCCTGAGCATGAGTCCGAATGTGGGCGCGGTTTGTTTATTCTCCACCAAATTTTCGATCAAGTCCATTGGTCTCCGGAAGATCGAGAACTGCGACTGTGCAAAAGTTGGAGATAGTCCAAGCTTTAGCGATGATCGGGACAAGGAGGAGCGCTAATAGAGCGATCGAGCCAACCGGTAGCTTGTTGCAATCGGGGAAGTGCTTCTTCTTTTTGGTTTTTTAATAGGAAAATTAGAGCAGCGATCGCCTGTTCCTGGGCCCTCGCGGTACGGTTAGACTTGAGCTTATGCCAATCGGCTGAAGAAATGGCTAACCGTTGAGCTAAGACTTGTGCAATCTCCAGAGTCGTCAGATCTGAGAGGCGATCGGCGATCGGGGTCTGTGTAGTGGAAAAATTAGACATTGGAGCAGATAACCTTGATAGAATACCGTTGTTCTTGATTGTAACGGAATAGTCCTAAATTCCAAAAATCATCCCATTTTCCGTGTCCCTCTGTCTTCCTCTGAAAGCATTCTCCCATGTCCGACGATCGCTCTCCCCCCTCTGAAACCGATCCCCAACCTGACTGGGAACAGAGCTTGATGGACTTAGAAGAGAGCCTATCAAGTCTCAAACAACGGTATACCCAAGTCAAAGAAGGACAGCAGCAAAAACAGGATCTTCAGCACCGGTTAGGGCAACTGCAAACGGAACTTAAACACATTAAAGAACAAATAGCAACCTTGGAAGTAGAGCTAGAAAGTCGCCTCCTGTCCTGGTTAACGGTCAAAGAACCCTTTTGGCAAGCGGTGCGGTTTGGGGGATTAGGCTTTGCGATCGGCTGGGGTTTACACTGGTGGTTGAGACGATAAGGTCACCTTTTTAAATCCTCAGTTTTTTACCCTTGAGTACGGTTTTCGGCGATAAAGCTCAGTGTTAATCTTTGATAATGGGTCTTATGATATTTACCCTTGAGCAATTAGAAACCCAAATTATAGCCTCTCCACAAAATTGGCGGCCGTTGGTTCTAACGAATGGCTGCTTTGACTTGCTTCATATTGGTCATTTACGGTATTTACAACAGGCAAAGTCGTTTGGGCGATCGCTCATTGTTGGCATTAATAGCGATCGCTCCGTGGGCAACCTTAAACCTAATCGCCCGATTGTACCTGAATCTCAACGAGCAGAACTGGTGATGGGCTTAAAACCTGTTGACGGGGCGATCATTTTTGACTCTTTAACGGCTATTCCCTTAATTGAAACCCTAAAACCTGATATTTATGCCAAAGGAGGAGACTATACACCAGATACTTTACCGGAAATGCCAGTCGTTAGAGCCTGTGGTTGTCGTCTAGAACTGATTCAGATTGAAGTAGCCACTTCTACGAGTGGTATGATTAATAAGATTTTGTTGAATTGAGGTTACTGAGAACAGTTTTTACTGTTATTAGGCAATAGGCAATAGGCAAGTCTTCTGTTGGTTACAGAAAGGGTAACACTTCAGAAATCAGAAAACCCTTGTGACATGCTGAGAAGTATAGACCCCTTGTAATTGTTGAGATTCCCCCTTTCTCAAATGAACAAAAAGCACTCGAGCGGGTAAATACTTTCCTTTATGTTCAATGCGATCGCTCTGTCGAATTCGCAGTCGGAAAGCCAGAGACGGTTCTCAAAGCAAGTACCTCACCCAAGCCTGTCCGATCAATTCTCGGTCCCCACAGATGAAGGCAATCTCAGCCTCAGGGAAGAGACGATGAAAGGCTTCGAGCCATCTCATTCTCTGATCGCTGTTACTATTGCCTTTCTTTTCCAGTATCCACCACAATACGGGCATGGCAACTCCCTGATCGATAATACCCAAGGTGAGGATTTGTAGCAATGCTTTCCTAATTCCCAACTGGTACGGTCTACACTCAAAACCCAAGGTTGGGGTATGTGCATCCAACAGACTATAATCTGGGCGATTTCAGTATAATCGAGGTCAAACCCTCGAAAAAATCTTTGTAGTCGCTTGTAATTAGATGCGGGTTTGGCGTTAAAAAGAAGACCAATATTTTGCATTAATAATTAACCTAAAGGGTAAAGAAATGACAGAATATGCGACTTCAGCCTTAACTAAATGAACCTGAATCAAGACCGAATTCACCAAACCTGGGAAAAAATCGCCAACCAATTAAATCTAGAACCTCTTCCCCTGCCGCCTATCCACCCATTCGAGACCCTAGAATCGACGAATCAAACCCTGTGGCAACTGCTCAGGGAAGGGGCCCCAACTGGTACAGTGGCGATCGCCAGTCGGCAAACCTCTGGGCGAGGACAATGGGGGCGATCGTGGTCTTCTGGTGATGGAGGGCTGTATCTGTCTTGGGCGATCGCCCCTAAATTGCCCACTGAGAAAGCAATATTGCTCACCATTAGTAGCGCTTGGGGAATAGCAACTCTCCTGCGTCAATATCATCAACCCGACAACTCAGAAACCCAACTCCCCATACAAATCAAATGGCCCAATGACTTAATCCTTAATCAAAGAAAAGTGGGAGGTATTCTCACCGAAACTCGCGTGCATCAAAACCAGATTCACCAGGCTGTTGTTGGGGTGGGGATAAATTGGGAAAACCCAGTCCCTGAACCGGGAATTAGCCTCAAAGAAGGGTTCAACGAGCGATCGGTTGCCAGCGATCTCACTTGTCTAGAAGATCTTTTAGCCCTAACCTTAAGGGGATTAATCTCCGGATACGAGGCGATCGATCGGAAAAAAGGAGCAACTCTCATCTCTGCCTACAATCAACTGCTGACCCATATTGGGCAACCCATCACTATCCAAGGACAAAACGGCAAGATTCAAGGGATTACGGAGACAGGTCAGCTCTGTATTGACCTGAACTCCTCCCAAGTCCTCTTCAACCCGGGCGAAATTCAATTAGGCTATAAGAACTCCTACAGAAGTTAAGAAATATATGATAAAACTTGTCAGAGACCCAATAATGGGATAGAGATCGAGCCACTAATCGTGAAAACACTTAACCGCCAACGAATTCAGATGAGTACGGATAAGACAACACCCACTCCCAATCCCAGCCCAGATCGCCAATATACCCGCACTTTATTTTGCCTCACCTGTCACCGTTCCCTGCTCATGCAAGGACTCGGTTGGTTAGGGGCCCTAGGTTTACTCAGTGCTAGCATGGTTTGGACTCCCAATCGAGGCGCTGCCTACGAACAAGACTCCATTGATCCGGTTGCTTATGATGCGGTTCCTGAAGTCGAATGGACAGAACCAGCATATGAACCGGCTTATGAACCCTCTTATGAGCCGGCTTATGAACCCTCTTATGAGCCGGCTTATGAGCCAGCATATGAACCGCAATGGACTCCTGAACCAGCCGCCTATGAGCCAGAATGGACTCCTGAACCTGAACCGGCGGCTTATGAGCCAGAATGGACTCCCGAACCAGCCGCCTATGAGCCAGAAACCTTTGATGATGCTTCTGTACCAGTGGTGATTGAAACCCATCAAGAGGCTCCCATTTCCTATTCTGCTTCGGACTTGATGCCAGAAAATACAACGACGGCTCAAGAGAATACGGCTCAAGAAAGTGCCTATATTGATACTTCTAACGATTTTGATACAGGTGCAACGGCTGCTTATGAAGAACCGACGGAAGTGGTGGTTTATGAGAACTCTGCTCCTACTGTTTCGGCACCGGAATCTCGGGATTATACGGCTGCTGCTCCGGCTGCTGCTCCTAGTGCCCCTTCTGAACCTATTCCTGCTTGGTCTCCAGAAAATTATCAGCCAGCGCCCTCCTATGGAACGAGCAATGAAGAGTATGCACCAGCGCCAGCACCTGCTCCAGTGGTTGGGGGAACGACAGCGAGCGGTCGGTCTTATTTTAATACTCAAAAACCCATGGGTTTGCCGGGTAATGGCAATGTGAGTTTATTGTATCCTCTGGCGATTCCTGCTCAAGTTAGCTCCCATTTTGGCTGGAGATTGCATCCGATTTATGGAGATTGGAGATTCCATAGCGGTACAGATATTGCGGCAGCTACGGGAACCCATGTGTTAGCCGCGTTGGCTGGACGGGTGGCGATCGCCAATTTCTTGGGTGGATACGGCTTAACTGTGGTTCTCGAACATAGTAATGGAACCCAAGAAACCCTCTATGCCCACTTGTCTGAAGTATTTGTTGAACCAGGTGAAGAAGTAGAACAAGGTACGGTCATTGGAAGTGTGGGCAGCACAGGAAATTCTACAGGACCCCACCTGCATTTTGAATTGCGAGAACAAACAGAAGACGGTTGGGTAGCTTTGGACGCTGGGGCACAGTTGGAATATGCCTTAGCTCGGTTTATCCAATCCTGGGAAACGGCCTCAGCAACTCCTTATACCGGTGGCAATGCCAAGGAACTGCAACAATTACCAGCTCCGGAACTGGCGGTTGAAGAGTTGCCCTATGTGAACATTCGCCCGATGTAGGAGACGCTCGGGACGCGGGGACGCGGGGACGCGGGGATGCGGGGAATAAGATACTTCTACTTGTAAGATCCCCCACCTCCCTATCCCCCTATCTACCCGTACCCATGTTCGCTTAAGAAGTCCGCAGTAATGGGGTTTTCGGGTTTTTTATGTGGCGATTGCAATAATCCTTCCACATATTTACCTAAAATGTCTCCCTCCAAATTGACTACATCTCCGGGATGTAGATACTGTAAATTAGTATGGTCGAAAGTATGGGGAATCACCGCGACCTTAAACGTATGGGTTGCGCCTTGGTCTTGAGCGAGAGTTAAGCTAATCCCATTCACGGCAATACTGCCTTTGGGGACAATATAGCGGGCTAGATTGGGGGTGTTCAGGTGAAAAACCATTTCCCAGGCGATCGCCGTCTGTATAACCGACAGAACTTCCCCCGTACCATCCACATGACCCGTCACAAAGTGACCCCCTAATTTACTCCCCACCTTCAAAGAGGTTTCGAGATTTACAGGGACTTGGCTCATGGCTCGATGGTTCAGGGTAGTGCGACTGAGAGTTTCTGGTGAGACAGCAGCAATAAACCCCTGGGAAAGCAGGGTTTCTACTGTCAGGCATACGCCATCGACTGCGACACTATCGCCTATGGCTAAATCCGCCAAAATTAGCCCTCTCCCTTCAGGAGAACAGATAATTTGGACTTGGTAATCATTCAGAGGAGTGAGTGTCCCTAAGGTTTGGATTAATCCGGTAAACACGGGTAACGTTCAAGAAAAGTGAGCTTAAGATGAGAAGAAGACAGATTACAGATTTTATATAAACTTATGGTCTAATTAGGATAATCGATTTTAAGGTAGAGAATACTGTATGGGTTTCCTGAATCAGTTTATCCTTTAGGAAACCCCAGACAACACCCGATCTTATCTACGAGCAACGCAGCCCAAGGATAAGCATCCCTTGCCAGAGAGTGATCTAGAGGCTTTACCCGATGATTGAAATGAGAGTTGCTGGAATTGCATTAGATGCGGGCACGCGCAGTCCCATTGTTCTATTAAAGGATACGACGGAGCGCCGTGCCTTGCCCATTTACATTGGTCAAGACCAAGCCAGGGCGATCATTAATGCTTTGGAGAGGCAAAAACCTCCTCGACCCCTGACCCATGATTTGATGGTGAATGTCTTAGACACTTGGGAGATGTCCCTAGAGAGAGTGGTAGTTCACGCGCTCCATGATAATACCTTTTATGCCCTGCTGACGATGCGTCAAGGGGATGTTGTCCATGAAATTGATGCTCGGCCCTCTGATGCTATTGCCTTAGCTCTACGAACGGGAACTTCTATTTGGGTGATGGAAGAGGTGATCGCGGATGCCTCAATTCCAGTCGATCAAGAGGCAGATGAAGCTGAACAAGAAGCATTCCGCGATTTTCTATCGGGTTTGCGACCTGAAGATTTTGCCCAACGGGGTAAAGGGCGATCGGTGAATGGAGAGTAGCGGACGGAGACACGGAGACACGGGGACACGGGGACGCGGAGACGCGGGGACGCGGAGACGCGGGGAGGTGGAGATGGGGAGGATGAGGAGAATGGGGAGAATGGCAAAAATTCGATTCCCATTATCGTCCACCAAGTTGAGTTGAAACAGTTAGTAGCGTGAAATATCGACGCTTTGGTAAAACAAATCTGGATTTATCAGTGTTTTCCCTGGGGACAATGCGACCATTGGGATCGGAGGAAGGGTTTGGCCAGATTGTTTTACAGGCACTCTCAAGAGGTATCAATCATATTGAAACGGCTAGGGGATATGGTGCAAGTGAGGTCTATTTGGGCAGGATATTGCGTCAGTTAGACCGCGAGTCTGTTTATTTAACTACGAAACTGCCACCAACTCCCGATCCAAAAATAATGGCAGGGTGGATAGATGAGTCTTTGTCCCGTTTGGGGGTAAAACGAATCGATTGTTTGGCGATCCATGGGATTAATACTGGGGAGCATCTGGAATGGATACAGGGCGATCGCGGGTGTATGCAGGCGGTGCAGGAGGCGATCGCCAATGATAAGGTAAATCATGTGGGTTTTTCTACCCATGGTTCCCTAGAGTTAATCCAATCCACCTTAGAAACCGGTTTATTTGAGTTTGTAAATTTACATTATTATTGGTCGTTTCAACGTCATACTCCTCTGTTGGCGATCGCCAATGAATTAGATATGGGCGTTTTTATTATCTCTCCCGCCGATAAGGGAGGGCGCTTGTATTCTCCACCGGCTCAACTGCAAGCCTTGTGCCAACCGTTTTCGCCTTTGGAATTGAGTTATCGGTTTTTATTGGGCGATCGTCGGATTACGACCCTAAGTATAGGGCCAGCTACGGTAGAAGAGTTAGGCTCATTCCTAGAAATGGGCGATCGTCCCCTCACAGAAGCAGAACAGCAGGTTTTATCCCATCTAGAACGCCAAATGAGCGACACCTTGGGAAAAACCCAATGTCATCAATGCTATCAATGCTTACCCTGTCCCGAAGAAATTAATATCCCGGAAGTCTTACGCCTACGAAATTTAGCTCTTGCCTATGACTTGGTGGAATATGGAAAATATCGCTATGGCATGTTTGAAAATGCGGGTCATTGGTTTCCCGGAAACAAAGCCTCCCGATGTACTGAATGTGGAGAATGTTTACCCCGATGTCCCACCCAGCTCAATATTCCCCAACTCTTGAATGAAACCCATGAGTTACTAAAGGGAAAACAAAGCCGCAGACTTTGGGAAGATTAAGCACTATATGCTATATCAGAACTGCTGAGTTGATCCATTACCCAGCACGATAAAACGGTTTTTTAACCACTTTCATCGGATACCGTTTTCCACGAATTTCCACTTCAAGTTCTTGCCCAATTTTTGCCCATTTTTTCGGTAGGTATGCCATGGCAATGGGATAACCGAGGGTAGGGGAAAGCGTTCCACTGGCGACTTCAGAGACGACTTCCCCGCTAGCCAACAGGGGATAGCCATGACGAGCAATATGACGACCTTCTCCTTGTAGTCCCACTAAGCGCTTAGAAACTCCGTTTGCTTGCTGCTCTTCTAACACCGATCGACCGATAAAATCGCCTTTAGTTTTCAAATGGACTAACCATTTCAAACCCGCTTCTAGGGGGGTGGTGGTGAGATCGATATCTTGACCGTAGAGCGCTAAGGCGGCTTCTAAGCGTAGGGTATCCCTAGCTCCTAAACCACAAGGGATAACACCGGTTTGCAGTAAGGTATCCCAGAGTTGAAGAGCCGTGTCTGGATCGAGCATAATTTCTACTCCGTCTTCGCCTGTGTAGCCGGTGCGAGCGAGGAAAGACCAACTACCGAGCAGGGGAATGGGGATGTGACCAAAGCGAGGGATAGAAGAGAGGTTAGTGGTGACAAGGGTTTGTAGGGTTTCGAGAGCTTTGGGGCCTTGCAGAGCAATCAGTGCTTGGTTGAGGGTTTGGTCGTCGAATTGGATTTTATCTGGATCGAGATGTTGCTGTATCCATTGGCGATCGCCCTCACAAGTAGCAGCATTGACGATAATAGCGACTTTTTCCTCTCCGTTGTCTTCTTGGCTTTGCAGATAGACAATAATATCGTCAATAATGCCTCCTTCTGAATTCAGAAGTACCGTATATTGCGCTTGGCCCGGTTTTAGACGAGCAAGATCTGAGGGAACAAGAGTTTGTAAACTGGCGATTACTGAAGCGCCACTGAGGAAGAATTTGCCCATATGGGAGATGTCAAACATTCCGACATGGGTTCTGACTGCTTCATGTTCTTGTTTGATTCCTGAAAATTGTACTGGCATTTCCCAACCGGAAAATTCAGTCATCTTTGCCTTGAGTTTTACGCACGAGTCAAACAGTGGAGTATGAAGTAAAGCCATGATTACCGTCTCAATGATCCTACAGGCACTATACCAAAAGATGCCCTCCTCCTAGAAAAGCATGAGGGCGAAAAATTTTTCGCCCCTACTTGATGAGGGACTAGCACCTTTCCTATTCCTCAAGGGGAAATCGCTATATCCTTTTGTCACAAATAATGTCCATATCGTAACAATACACTCTAGTCTTCCTCCCCAGCCAGATAAAGTTATATTGCATTACGTATGGCTCAAGCATAGGGCTTTTTACCCACCGATCCCCAGAGGAGTTCTGTTTACTGGCGATCGCCAACCCAAATCAAAAAAAATAAGTCTAATATCTTCTTAATAATTGTAGACTTTTGTCAAGATTTTCGTCATAAAGCTTAATGGTAGCTGTAAATATAAGTAAGGATTATTTGCAAAACAAGTAGAAGTGAACGTAAAGTGGCCCAAATCTTGATATATTCTTAAACATCTAGCCAATCGGCACAAAACGTATTAAGTGCTAGTTTTTAGGAAGGGATTTCATGTCTTACGCTCAAACTCAAACTCAGTCTAAAGCTGGGTACCAAGCTGGTGTAAAGGATTACAAATTAACCTACTACACACCAGATTACACACCGAAAGATACCGACGTTCTGGCCGCATTCCGGATGACCCCCCAACCGGGCGTTCCTCCCGAAGAAGCAGGCGCTGCGGTAGCTGCGGAATCGTCCACCGGAACCTGGACGACTGTATGGACTGACCTATTAACCGATCTCGATCGCTACAAAGGTCGTTGCTACGATATTGAATCAGTTCCTGGAGAAGATAACCAATACATTTGTTATGTAGCTTATCCCCTGGATCTGTTTGAAGAAGGTTCTGTAACCAATATGTTAACCTCCATCGTAGGTAACGTATTCGGTTTCAAAGCCCTACGCGCCCTACGTTTAGAAGATATGCGGATTCCCATCGCTTATCTGAAAACCTTCCAAGGGCCTCCCCACGGTATCACCGTAGAACGGGACAAACTCAACAAATACGGTCGTCCCCTACTCGGTTGTACCATCAAACCCAAACTCGGTTTATCGGCTAAAAACTACGGTCGTGCAGTATACGAGTGTCTCCGTGGTGGTCTAGACTTCACCAAAGACGACGAAAACATCAACTCTCAGCCCTTCATGCGCTGGAGAGACCGCTTCCTATTCGTTCAAGAAGCGATCGAAAAAGCTCAAGCAGAAACCGGTGAAATCAAAGGTCACTACCTTAACGTAACCGCTCCTACCGTTGAACAAATGATGCAACGGGCCGAATTCGCCAAAGAAATCGGTACCCCCATCATCATGCATGACTACCTCACTGGAGGATTCACCGCCAACACCACCCTCGCTAGATGGTGTCGCGACAACGGCGTACTACTGCACATCCACCGTGCCATGCACGCCGTTATCGACCGTCAGAAAGCCCACGGAATTCACTTCCGTGTTCTCGCCAAATGCTTACGCATGTCCGGCGGCGATCACCTCCACTCTGGAACCGTTGTGGGTAAACTCGAAGGTGAAAAAGGCATCACCATGGGCTTCGTTGACCTCATGCGCGAAGACCACATCGAACAAGACCGTCAACGCGGAATCTACTTCACCCAAGATTGGGCTTCCATGCCTGGTGTAATGCCCGTTGCTTCCGGTGGTATTCACGTATGGCACATGCCAGCTCTCGTAGAAATCTTCGGTGACGACTCCTGCTTACAATTCGGTGGTGGAACCTTGGGTCACCCCTGGGGTAACGCTCCTGGTGCAACCGCTAACCGCGTTGCTCTCGAAGCTTGTATCCAAGCTCGTAACGAAGGTCGCAACCTCTTCCGTGAAGGTGGCGACGTAATCCGCGAAGCTTGTAAATGGTCTCCCGAATTGGCCGTTGCTTGCGAACTGTGGAAAGAAATCAAGTTCGAGTTCGAGGCCATGGATACCCTCTAATCTCTGCCCAGAGTTAGAGCATCCGTTAAGAGGAAGAAAAGGCAAGAGTGTTGTCGATCACAATCTTGCCCCAAATCTCCCTCTAAAATCGGGGATTCTTTCATCCTAGCGGCCGAGATCAGGACATGGATATTAAAAACGTTGCCAAAGCTACTAGCCGTGTAATGGCGAGTTATCTCACCTATCAAGCGGTCAAAGTAGTGACGAATCAGTTAAGAGAAACCAATCCCGGTGAAGCGATTTGGCTCAGTGGATTTTCCTCAACCGGAAAAATTCAGGATGGAGAAGCTTATCTTGATGAGCTTTTCCAAGCCAAACCAGAGATGGCATTCCGGGTAATGACGGTACGAGAACATCTAGCTGAAGAAGTTACTGATTTCTTACCCGAAATGGTTCGCAGTAATATTCAACAAGGCAATATAGAACATCGCCGTCAATATCTCGAACGAGTAACGCAACTTAATATCCCTGATTCTTCTTCTGATACCCAATCACCAACCGATTCAGATTGATGATTGCTGGATCACTTCGAGTCCAAATTCTAGACACAACTGCTTAAAAACCATGCAAACTTTACCTAAAGAGCGCCGTTACGAAACGCTTTCTTACCTGCCTCCCCTGACTGATGCCCAGATCAAAATGCAAATTCAGTACATTTTGGATCAAGGCTATATTGCTGGTGTGGAATTTAGTGAAGATTCCAGCCCCGAAATGCGCTACTGGACGCTGTGGAAACTTCCCCTGTTCCACGCTAAAACTGTTAACGAAGTAATGGCTGAAATTGATGCTTGTCGTGCAGAATATCGCGAAAGCTACGTTCGCGTTATGGGATTTGACAACATCAAACAATGTCAAGTTCTGAGCTTCATTGTTCACAAACCTAATGCTAATCTCCGTCGTTACTAAGTTATAAAGACGCGATAAATTAGTAAATTAGTCGGATTTGAGGAGGGGTAAGTCACTTGCCCCTCCTTTGTCTTACGCTATAATCAGCACATCGACTACAGGATTCACACAGCCACCTCAGAAGATGCCCCATGAATAAAACCGACCGTCTCCTCAAAGCCTTATTTAATTCATTCCGACCGGATGTACCCTTGGAACCGGACGATCCTCGCTATGTCGATTGTAACTCCGTGCGAGGAGATGAAGATATTTTAGTACAGTTGGGCGGCCCCATCAAAATGGCGGAGAATAATGCTTGCCTGCTGTACTCCGGACATCGAGGGGGTGGCAAATCCACAGAGTTAAAACGGTTAAAAAAAGACTTAGAAGACTATGGATTTGTAGTGGTCTATTTCGCTGCTGCGACTGAGGATGAAGGAGATTTAAGCTTTCAAGATACCCAATATCAAGATATCCTCCTTTCTTGTACACGGCAACTTCTCAAGGAGTTAGAAGATAAGGCAGATCCATTGCCAATCGCCAATTGGTTAAGATCTCGCTGGAAAGAACTAACCGAGCTTGCTTTAACTGAAGTTTCACTCGATAATTTTAATGTCAGCATTGCTCTTTCTCAATTTACTCGAATTACCGCAGTGATGCGAACTGAGCCGAGCAAGCGAAGGCAAATTCGAGAGCTAGTTGAACCCAATACCGAATCCTTAGTTAAAGCACTGAACGAATTTATTGAAAGTGCTAAAGCATCTAGTCAGAATTCGGAAAATAAGGTAGTTATTATTGCCGATAATCTCGACCGGATTGTTCCGATTCAGGTTGATGAAAATGGACAAACGAATCTAGAAGATATTTATATTAACCGCTCCGAATTAATGCGGGGGTTAAAATGCGATATCATCTACACCGCACCCATTGCTTTACTCTATTCTAGGGCAGCTAGTGAACTGCAAGATATCTACGGAACTCCTCAAGTTCTGCCCATGATTATGGTGGAATCTCAGGATGGTCAAGTTTTAGAAGCTGGAATGAACAAGTTACGAACAGCTCTAGAGAAACGAGCCGCCTGCGCGAGCGATTTAGAATTAGTGCCCCATATTTTTGATTCTGAAGAAACTATACAATTGTTGTGTATTAGTTGTGGCGGACATTTGCGGGACTTGATGCATATGGTACGAGATGCGATTAATCAAAGTACCGAATTACCGATTAAGCAAAAAGCAGTCAAACGAGCCATTGGTCGATATCGACGGGGATATATGGAGACCTTACAAGAGTCTGATTGGCCGTTGCTCTTTAATGTTTATCGCGTTAAACGCAGATATAACGAGCCAGAGTATCGCGACTTACTCTATAGGCGTTGCATTTTAGAATATTGTTTTGTTGATGAGTATGAAGCGCCAAATCCTTGGCATACTGTGCATCCTTTAATTCGTGGATCTAAACTATTTAAAGAGCGTTGGCAAAAGTATC
Source organism: Roseofilum sp. SBFL (assembly GCF_017746885.1). Classification (NCBI taxonomy): domain Bacteria; kingdom Bacillati; phylum Cyanobacteriota; class Cyanophyceae; order Desertifilales; family Desertifilaceae; genus Roseofilum; species Roseofilum sp. SBFL. Next base: position 22,621 of record NZ_JAGHZH010000184.1, read on the forward strand.
GGGAGGAAAAAAATGAAAGTTGAAGATATTCTGGATTGGGATGAAGATGAATTAGAACCCGAAACGGAAGAAGAGGTTTTTGCCGAGTTAATCCGTGCCGTTCGTAATAATGAGGGTGCAGGCTGGTTTTTTGTCCAATGCGGACAAGATAAAGAAAGAGAAGTAATTGAGCGATTGCAAAATAGTTTTGGTGTCAATCGGGTTGCACTCATGGATTTGGAGGCTCAAACCAGAACCTTTTATGCCGAAGCAAAAGCTAGATATGACCAAGAACAATTCAGAGTCTTGGTTGTACGAAGAATTGAGGAAGCTTTATTTACTTATGAGGATGCGAAACGCTCGTTAGGTTGGGATGACGACAAAATTTCTAATTATAGTCTTCAGGATGTCCCCCCCTTATTAAATCATTTAAATCAAGTCCGAGAAAATCTATGGACAAATGTTCCTTGTGCTATTGTCTTTCTGTTGCCTTATTTTGCAGTGCAATATTTTAGATTTCGCGCACCCGATTTTTATGATTGGCGGGTAGGCTTGTTTATTTTACCTCAAGACAAGAGCGATCGTGCAATGATTGACTGGGTACTGGAATCTAAATATAAGGAGTATTGCCAACTCTCCAGTGCAGAACGCCTAGAGCGAATTGCAGAGCTGAAGAATATCATAACATCTTCTGATATGGAAGCCGAACAAAAAGCTAATTTATTAGTCAAGCAAGGATTATTATTTGACAGTGAAGAAAGTTATGAGAATGCTATTTCTTGCTATAGGAAAGCTACTGAATTCGATCCAAGCTATGTGAGAGCTTGGAATACGTGGGGAGCAACTTTGTGCGATGATTTAGGACGAGTTGAAGAGGCCATCTCTAAATTTGATAGAGCGATAGAAAAAGATCAAAGTTTTTCATCGGCTTGGCACAATCGTGGTGTTGCTTTGGGTAAATTGGGACGATATGAAGAGTCTTTATTGAGTTATGACAAATCAATTGAACTGGAACCAGACGACTATTCTGCATGGCGTAATCGCAGTAAAGCTTTGCGTGAACTAGGACAGTATGAGGAGGCAGTAAAAAGTTGTGAAAAATCAATTGTAATGCGACCAGATGACGCTTCTACTTGGAATAATATGGGTGTAATTCTTTGTGATGATTTAGGGAGATATGAGGAAGCAATTAAGAGTTTTGATAAAGCGATAGAGATTGAACCAAATTTCTCAGCTTCTTGGCATAGCCGTGGTGTTGCGTTACAGAAATTGCGACAAGATCAAAAGGCTATAGATAGTTACAAAAAAGCGATAGAGACACAACCAGGCTACACTAATCCTTGGAATAATCTTGGTACAATACTTTGTGATAATTTAGAGAGGTATGAAGAAGCAATTTACTGCTTTGATGAGCTTATAAAAATTGATAAAAAAAACTCTACTGCGTGGTACAACCGTGGTGTTGCTTTGCGTAAATCAGGAAGGTATGGAGAATCTCTATCTAGTTGCGAAAAAGCAATAGAGCTGCAATCAAACTACCCTTCTGCGTGGCACAATCATGGTATTGCTTTGCGTAAGCTAGAACGATATGAGGAAGCTATATCTAGTTGCAAAAAAGTGATAGAACTGAACCCGGAATACCTTGATGCTTGGAATACAATGGGTGCAATACTTTGCGATGACTTAGGAAAATATGAAGAAGCAATTCACTGCTTTGATAGAGCCATACAGATTGACAAAAACAACTCAAATTCTTGGTACAGTCGTGGTGTTGCTTTGGGTAAACTAAGACGGCATGAAGAAGCGGTATCTAATTATGAAAAAGCGATAGAAATCAAAGCAGATTATATTCTAGCTTACAACAATTTGGCCTTAAGCTTAATTAAACTTAAAAGTCGTAAAGAGGCGATCGCCTGTTACGAAACAATTTTACAACTCAAACCGTACAATATAGGCATCCGAGGTGTACTATTCAGGCAACTGTTGAGAACAGGACAATGGGGGAAAGCTTTTAAACAATGCTTAAGTAATTTTAAGTATTCACAAAGCTTATCTAAGCTGGATCGCAGTACACCTGAATGGCAAGAGGTTTATAACTATGCTAAAGCAACGAACAACAAGATATTACTGTGGAGCTTAGAGCAAAACTCATCGGATAGATAAAACGCAACCTAAATCCCGATCCAATAATTGAGAAGAGATATATAAAATTTTAACACTTAGTCGATTTTATTTAATTCATAGGAATGCATTTTATGAATGAGCCAAAGAGCAGATCTCCATCTGGAAATCCTAAAGTATTGTTAGAACAATTACAGATTGGGGTCAGTATCATCGTCGCTATTTTTGGGATTTACACATCGTGGCAAGCGACTATAGCGGCAAGAAATTCAGCAGAAATACAGACAGAGCTTAAAGAACAGGCACAAGAAAATCAAAGAGTGCAAAAGTTTGTTGAGCTAATTCAGGCACAGTTGGAAAATTTAGCTGGGGAAGACAACACTAAAGCTAAAATTGCCCTGATTAGTCTTTATAATTTAGCTGAAGATGATGATGAAAAACGAATTTTGTTCACGATTCCTATATCCAGTCAGAATCAAGCACTTACTCAAACTATATCGGGATTAATCCTTGATGATGACTCTGTGACCGACGAATTTAAGGGTTATATTCGCGATAAATTGAGCAGTGTGCAAACTGCCCAAAATCCTGAGATGGAGTTCTATAGTAACGCAGAAATAGCCAATCGTCCGGATAAAGAACTTTTGCAAAAGCTCACGGAAGAGCAATCGAATGTAGAGGGATGGATTTATTTGGGTAAAATCCGGTCTGGTAGTCAAACGTTGGAGGACGATAATACTAAAACGATTAAGCAAGATACAATTCCTGAAACGCAGAACACTATTGAAACAATGACTTCGATAAATTTAAGGGAGCGAGGTACAAGGTTGGCAAGTATTAAGGGTATTATTCCTCCTAATTCTAGGCTGAAGGTTGAAGAGATCACAACTGTGATGATGGATGAAAATCATGAGACTGTTTGGGCAAAAATATCACTAGCTTCTGCTAACTGAAGTCAACAATTTAATCATCAACTTCCTGCAAGTAATACAGCCAGCATGTTTCCTGATACAATACTGAAGTTCAGTCCCTGTATCGGATAGATGGCATCAGAATCTGTATGACTTATTATATTGCGCCTCAATTTCTCAATAAAGTTGCTATCCATATCACCAAGAATTTCTTAGATTTACCTCAAGTGCCGGTTCCTCTGATTTTAGGGATTCATGGACGCAAGGGAGAAGGGAAAACGTTTCAATGTGAATTAATCTTTGAGAAGATGGGGGTGGAAGTTATCCATATGTCTGCGGGAGAATTGGAAAGTCCGGATGCAGGAGATCCGTCTCGGTTAATTCGGTTGCGCTATCGGGAAGCGGCTGAATTAATTAAGGTGCGGGGGAAGATGACGGTATTAATGATTAATGATTTGGATGCGGGGGCAGGTCGTTTAGATGAGCGTACCCAGTATACGGTAAATACGCAATTGGTACATGGGACATTAATGAATATTGCCGATCGCCCCACGGATGTGCAACTTCCCGGAAGCTACGATCCCACCCCCCTACATCGCGTCCCCATTATTGTCACGGGAAACGACTTTTCCACGCTCTACGCTCCCCTCATTCGGGATGGACGGATGGAAAAATTCTATTGGGAACCCGATCGCCAAGATAAAGTAGGCATTGTTAGTGGTATCTTTGCTCCAGATCGTCTTTCCAGTGCAACTATTGAACAGTTAATCGATCGCTTCCCCGAACAACCGATTGATTTCTTCGCCGTTCTGCGATCGCGCCTGTATGATGACCAAATTTTACACCTGCTCGAAACCGTCGGCTATGACCAAATTGGCAAACGATTGGTTAATAGTAAAGAAAAACCGCCCGAATTTCCCAGCCAAACCTGGAGTTTAGAGCAACTGCTGCAAATGGCAGAACAATTGCAAGAACAGCAGCAGCACATTAACCGGCTGAAATTATCCCACACTTATCAACCCAAACCCGAATCTACAACAGCACCCTCTCCCAGAGTGACAGAGGAATTATCCCCAAATTCTCCCTCTATTAATCTCCCCTCAGAGGTTACTCAACAAGTGCAACAGATTCTAGAGGGAGGCTACAGTTTAGGTGTAGAAATCGCTGATTCTCGCAGATTTCGGACGGGATCGTGGCAAAATGCTGGCCCCATATCGGCTCAAAGTCTGCAAGAGGCACTTTTCCAATTGAGCGGTATTTTAGAAGAGCATCCCCATGAATATATCCGGTTAATTGCGATCGATCGCCAACGCAAACAGCGCATTCTAGAGACCCTAATTCAAAAACCGTAGAGCGCTTCTCTCTTCTGGAAGAATACAGCTTAAATCTTTAAACTCTAAGCAATACAAGCTATTCCCTAGCGCGTAGAACTTATAAAGGGCTAGGCAAGGCTACATAGATATCGACCCAGCAATCCACCTTGAATGGAGCTGTCTACAATCTGAAAGCCAGCCTTCCTAAAGAGTTCCTCAAGAATCCAGTCAAAAGTAGAATATTCTTCCTGGAAATGGACAATTGCATCCTCTCTTAAAAAGTCGCCACCAACTGACTCCTGGCGATCTATAAACTGGTTCACATTAGGTTCATAGTTATTCTGTTCAACGATTACGTCCTGAATAAATAATTTACCATCACTTTTAATCAATCTTCGCAATCTATCGAGAGCAATGAATTTGAAGAAGTCTGGGAGATGGTGAAAGGAAAAAGAAGATGTGATTAGATCGTAATGACTTGGGGGACTGGTATGAGTCAGAAATCCACCTTCCTCAAAGGTGATTGAGACTTCTGCTTCATTAGCCTTTGCCTTAGCGTATTCAAGCATGGTGTTAGAAACATCAATAGCCGTTACGTCCAATCCTTTCTTGGAGGCTTCTATGGCAAAGATGCCAGTGCCACAGCCAATATCAAGAAGTTTCATTCCGGGCTTTGCCCCAATTAACTTGAGTATTTCATGGCTTTCTAGCTTGAGGTCACGAAACTTTGAGTGGCTTTCATCATATAAAGCAACTTCTTCAATAGATTCGTAATCTTTACCAATTTGTTGGCGCTCGTTCCAGATCCAGTCTTTAAGAGATGTCATCGTATTTACTCCCAGCTAGTGGTCATGAGATATACTGCTTTGGGCTATCGTAGACAGGAAAAGTTCTAGGGAATAGCCTGGTGGTACATCGTGAGAGAGAATTAAACTCTATTTCCTCTATTCTACAGCGAGATGATGGCAATTGTTCACTAAAAGAGGTGATTTTAGTAACAATCTTCACCATCTTCATTCAATGAGTATAGAATTTTATTGCTCGGTTGGCGATCGCTCTTTCCCCAACCCTTTATCCGACTTTGCATTTTGACTCTTAGAAATTATTCTTAATAAAGTGTTTCCCTTAGTTCTTCAGTGTAGTCACTTTTATCAGTTGGAACTTAAATGACAGAGTTCCCGGTCGGTTTAGTGACAACTATGGGTGCGAGTAGTGGGGCAACTGTGTATCGCCAAAGTCAAAACCAAGAATCGGTTTCAACCCTGGAAACCCTGAATATGGCAAGCGAACAGGGCCATGGACATAGTAAGCAAGGGGGTGAAGCGGGCGAAGGAGGGGGAAGTTCAGGCGATCCGGATGTGGATTATATGACTGCTCTAGCTCTGATGCAAGGCCATTTGATTGTAGCGGAAGAATTAATCGAAGCAGGGGAATACACTCAGGCAGAGCCACATATTGGACATCCAGTAGAAGAACTCTATGGTGATGTAGAGGAACAATTGACCGATCGCAATGTACCCCAATTTGATACGACCCTAAATGAACTTCATGATTTAGTTAAATTCGATCCTCAGAGTGCCCGACTCAGAACTCGGTTCCAAACCTCTGTCAGGGCAATTGATGGCGCAATGATGGCAGTCCCTAAAGATTTAAGGGAGTCTCCAGAGTTTGTATTGGAAGTCATCGGTAGAGTGTTGGAAACAGCAGCAGCCGAATATGAAGCGGCGATCGCCGATAACCGATTTGTAGAAATTATAGAATATCAAGATTCTAGAGGGTTTGTTGTTTATGCCAATGAGCTTTATGCAACCATTGCCGATACAATGAAGCGATCGCGATCGGCGAGAAATTTTGTTTGACTTAGAAACAGTAAAACGCTCGTTATATGCTCGGGAGGGTAAAACGAGCGAATTCGATCTGATTGCCAAAAGTGTGGCTAATTTGCTCAGAAAATGGGCAGAGTGACCAAGTTATGGCGCTAGAGACTGGGTAATGGATCAACCCTTTTCTCTTAAACATCCCCTTTTTTCTAAAAGAAATCTCCTCAACTGTCGATTAAAGTGTTATGCTAGATTCCAGACCCGGACTTATGCGATTACAACGCTCAAACCTTGTCAGGACCGGAAGGTAGCAGCAATACGAGATGCTTGTAATAGGCGTAAACTCCGGGTCGCCCTGTGTCAGAACGAGGATTCAGAGATGCCAGGTTTAGGAGATTTCGTCAAGAAAGCATTCTATATGGGAGTTGGGGTGGCATCCTATGCAGGGGAAAAGGCTGGAAGTGCGATCGCCGATCTGCGCCCTCAAGCCCAAAAGTTAGCCAATGAAATGGTAGAGCGCGGAGAAATTACGGCTGAAGAAGCCAAGCGCATGGTCGAAGAAATTGTCAATCGCGCTCAACAACAAGTCAATCAGCAAGAAACCGAAACCTATTCAGGAGAAACGCTCAAAGAACCTCGTCGGATCGAAATTTTGGATGATGAGGAGCCAGAACCTTCTACAGATGAGGAGCAAGTTGACGAGTTGCGCGATCGAGTCGATCAACTCAAAGAGGAGCTGAAGCGCCTTCAGAAAGATTAAGTAAAGTTATGGAAGATTGGCAAAAAGAGTGGCAGAATCTCTGTGAAAGCTTTACTACTGGAGTTGAAGAGTTTTTTCAGGAAGTCGAAGAAGAATTAGGAGAGTGGGTTAGTGAGATGGCGGAAATCACCATCGAGATTGCTGAAACTCTCGACGATCTGCTCTTTCGAGATCTAGAAGCTTCTTTAAATGAATGGTTAGAACCCATTGAAGACTCCCCATTAGAGTCTAGGGAAGAGGAGCCATATTACAATCCTTTTGGGGATTTAGAGCAATTCCCGATAAACCCTGAACATCAAGCTTGCGTGGGATGTTGTCATTACCACGGACAAGTGTATGGGGGTAACCTGTTGGTTTGTGGGATGCATCCCTACGGACCGGAAGATGCTTCTTGTCGAGACTGGGCAGGAATGGACGGGAGCTAAAAAGGTCTCTTGAATTGGATGACCAAGTTTCCTCTCCCTATTCCTCCCCTATTCTCTACTATCGAGTCTCCTTGTCAACTCTTGATATAGCGCTTCGTGCTAGGGAATAGGGAATAGCTCGTATTCCTTAGGGGCTAAGGCTTCAAGCTATACTTCATAGAAGAGAGAATTACTATATTATCGATTTATTATTCAGGGTTAACAATTGATCCAAAGAACAAAGGCGTTTGGGTTTCGTGGTCGTAAATAGCGCAGAAAAAGGGGCGATCGACGACCATTTCAAATGGATTAGAGGGTGGACGAATAGAAGTAGCAACAATGCCGACGGAGGTAACCGCAGCCGCTTCTGTTCCTTTTTCGTTCACTTCTACAAAGGTTTTATGTTTGACTCCATCGATCTTGGCAGAAATATCGCTAATTTCAGAAAAATCAGCTTGTTGACTAAACGCCAGATCCATGCCTAATGCAGACAAAACGGGTTTGAGTTCTACACCATATTCGAGTTGAAATTTAGGTAGGGCAATCGAACCTTCATTCTCTTGAAATTGACCGAGCCAAGTTTGCCAGATGCTACTGTTGAGTTGGGCATAAAATTGGGATAAGTTTTGCTCAGGTTGAGGCAAAAATACATAGAGACTAAATCGCCCATCACCATAGGGTAAGCGAATGGCTTGAAACTGCTCATTTTCTAGATAATCATAACTCCCGGTTTGGAACATCATGGGATGTTGTTTTTCTTGCCCGTTGAGGAGATAAAAAGGACGCTCTTGGGTGAGAGTTGGGTTAAATTCGTTTTGCCATTGTCCATGAAAATAGGTGGCATTGATGAGGAATAGGAGATCGTCAGGATTGATCCGATCGACAATTTGGGGGATTTTGCCTTTAGTTTGCCGTTGCACCCAATTATTGATGTGCTTAGGAGTAGCGGGATCGGTAAAATCTAGCGATCGCACCTTAGCATCGTAATAGGTTTTCGTTTGTTGTAGAAAATCTGCCTTAAAGTTCACATCATTTCTACCCCACAGAGAATTAGCGATGCTCAGTTCAATGGACTCATCCGTATTTTCTAAACGCTGCTTGAGCGTAGCATAGGCTTGATTAATGTCATTTAAACTCATGCCTTGTAGCTCTAAGGCATTTGCCATAGCCGTTTGAGTGTCTCCAGATGCCCCATTGTAAGTCATGGTAAGGGCGATCGCCACACTCGAAGGCGAAATAAAGATATTTTTAGTTTCTTCTTGTGCTAATAATTGCTGCCATAGCTTAAAGCTAAAGCGGGTATGAGCATCGGTCAATTGGGGATTCACACCAGTATTGGTTGCAGATACAATGGGAGATGAGGCGATCGCTCCTGGAGTAGTCGGGCGAAAACATCCCCATAACCCCAAGAGGACTAAACCCGTTGTCATCAGCATACCGAGCTTTTTCAGAGTTAGTACAGTCATGATTAGCGCTCCAGCATAAGGGGTCTCTAAGTACAGGACAAAAGTTTTATGGGTTGAAAGAGAGAGTCAGAAAAAGAGAGAGGGTCAATGAAAAAGCGGCGCAGGAGGTCACAACCATAGCGGAACAGGCTACGGGCACGGCGACCCTGAGCTTCAATGAGACGAATTGGCTTTTGAGCATGTCGCCAGATTCTGGCTTTCATCGCCCAGACAAAGGCCAGGGCTAAAGGAGCCAGCAACTTCGATAGACGCTCGCGCTCGGTAAAATGAGTCGATTCTAGGCAAAATCCCTGCCTCTTGAGTGCTCCAAAGAGGGTTTCAATTCCCCAGCCACGACCATAGTCGGCCAAAGCAGTGCGGGGAGAGTATTCGGTGATGAGAATGAGAAAATCATCATCACTTTTTTGTTTCTTCTGTTTGGGCTCAAGGCGCACTCCTATGATATAAACCGGGCGACCCCAAACCCAGCGTCGTCCCGGTAGAACTCGCTGCTCACCGATGGAGAGAGAGCGAAACAGATGAACACAAGCAATGGCCGGTTGACCCCGACCTCGACTAATCTTGTCGGTTTGACGAATGCGCAGACGGAAGGGAATTGGCTGGTCTATCATCACAAATGAGAGCCAAGGCTTACCAACAAACTCCCGGTCACCGGTTAAATAGGCAATCTTTACTCCGGGAAAGAGGGCTTCCAAGCGCTCCAACAAGTCCATACGCTCTTCACTATTACTGTTGCCTTTGTTTTTCTTCAGCATTGTCCACATCAAGGGATAGCCGATACCCTCATGCACCACAGACAGCATGAGGATATTGAAGTGGGTCTTGCCGAATGACCAGTTGGTCCTATCGATGCTCAACACCCAGGGTTGGGGAATTTGAGCAATGCTCATCACCATCAGTGCGAACTTATCAATCTCCATTTCAAAAGAGCGGAAAAATCGCTGCATTTGTTTATAATTTGACGCTTCAGCCGCTCTTGCTCCCCAGACTGTTGCCAGTTCAGCTAGGTTCACCGTTTTGGCTCTGAACACAGCGATGATGAACAAGGCGATGAAAGATAGTCTGGCTCCATGCCAACCGAGATGGGGTCATAATTGCTCTCGAATCGAGTTACTGTATTGCATGAGGGTCTGATTGATTTTGTGGTAACTTCTATCAAACCCTCTCCTTGCATCCTTTTCAAGTTTTTTGTCCTGTACTGAGAAGCTATAAATCCTTTCAGAATAGCATAGAATTTGTGATCGTGGTAAAATACGAGAGTAAGGCCCTCCTAAAAGGATGGGGTTTCAGACTCCAAATTTTTGATGAGCTCACTTTGGCATTGGCAGATGGCTCAAGGGTTGACCTATCTGACCTGTAGCTTACTCGACCCTTGGAAGCATGGTTTTTTTACCCGCCAGTTTGCGCCGCAAACACCTGAATCTTTAGCACCTCTTCTGGATGAGCAGGCCCGAGTATATCGGGTAAAACAAGTCCACGGGCCACGGGTTTTGACCCCTTCAGAGGTGGAAAGTTTGGGGGTTGAGCGTCCAGAAGCCGATGGTTTGTTATCGGAAAATGCCCATGATTCGGTTTGGGTGTGTTCGGCTGATTGTGTGCCGGTGTTAATCGGAGATTTAGGTACAGGACAGGTGGCAGCTCTTCATGCAGGCTGGCGGGGGACGGCGGCGGAAATTGTCCCGGAGGCGATCGCCCGTTTTCAAGCATTAGGGACGCGGCTCGAAGATCTGCGGATTGCCCTAGGGCCGGCGATTTCTGGAGGAGAGTATCAGGTAGGATTAGATGTGGCTCAACAGGTAGGAAAAACTCTGATTCAAGGCGAGAGTACTCCAGATTGGATCGAGCAGTTATCAGGAGGGAAACATTCGGTCTTATGGCCCGATTCTGAACCCGATCGCATCCGCTTAGATGTACGCCAGGTCAATCTCAGGCAACTGCAACAGTTGGGAGTCCATGGAGAACAAGTGGCGATCGCTCCCTATTGTACCTATCAAAATCAGCATCGGTTCTTTTCTTATCGGCGCGATCGACTCAAATCAGTTCAGTGGTCAGGTATCCTGACTTCAATGAAAAATTAAATATTAAAAATGACTCTTCCCTTCAAGGGAGTCTTGAGAGGCAAGTTGCTCTCAGTCATTCCTTAATCATCCGATTGCATTTGAGGGGTATTGATAAACGTACTATGTTTATCAGCTTCACTCAGTTCCGCATTCAGTTTGCGATCGCATTTTCTCACCAGCTTCGCCTTCGGATCGCTCACTCCTAGACGAATTCGCAATCTCGGCCCAGAATTGCCTAAACGGACGATCGAGCCATCCTCTAAGACATCCTGTGTGACCAACTGTTGGTTAACAAACGTACCATTTGAACCAAATCCCTTGAGATTCCAACCCTCTTCACTTGGCCATAGCTCTGCGTGATGGCGGGAGACCACAGAACTATACACTACAATGTCATTATCGTGAGAACGACCAATACGAATAGGTTCGTCTCGATCCGGTTCAAACGTCCAACTATGCATCGCTACAGGTTGAGTCGGATGCATCAAAGATATTGTAAGCGCTGACATAAAATTATCCTGATAGAGTTTAAATTAAGCAAAACTATAGTCAACAATTAGGAAAAATACAGGGACTCATTATAGATAATCATTATAACTCGACTCGACTGACTCAGGCGATTGGTTTCTACCCTCACAAACATAGAGAGATCTCAGAATTTCTAATCTCGATACGCAATAATTTTGTTAAGAGAATTTCTTCAAAGGAAGGAAAATTTTAAGTAGAGACAAAGTCTGTCTTGTCTCTACTATGATAGTAATGTGTCGCATCAATAATCTGGATTTTATATTACCTACAATCATCCATAGAAACAATCATCTTGCCAATTACAGCGCTTTGCGCTGTTATGAGGGACAGTGTTGAATCCTCAAAGCTATGTACCAAAAGCCTATTCCCTATTCCCTATTCCCTATTCCCTAGCGCAAAGCGCTATATGGGGATTATTGACCACCTATTCTCCAATCCGTAAATAAGATTGTTTATCCCGAATAATACGATCGTGAAAACGAGATTGCCAAAACCATTCAAACCCTAAGCGGCGTGCAGGTTTGGTTACCGCAGATTTATAACTTCCAATAATCGATAAAATACCATCCATTTGAACCATAATCCCAGGATTGTAACCGCGCTGAGGAAACTCGATATTTCCCCTTAAATTTTTCCTGATTCATTACTGTTAATCCATCTGATATAAACCAGTGAGACTAATCCCTATGGATCGATCGCCGTCGTCATTTTATTAATTTTCTCCTTAATTGCCGGTATAGATGGATCGATAGATTTTCGATCCAGAGGAGAAGACGACGATTGCTCCTGGTCAAAATCGGTTTTAATCTGAATCTTCGGCCCAGAACGAGCCAGTCGAATCACCACTTCACCAGTAATCGGCATTTGTTCAATCCGCCGATCGTCGAGATATGTACCATTAGTTCCCAGGTTCACCACATCCCAAGATTCCTCGCCAAGGCGGAGTTCCACATGGTGACGGGAAACCACCGCACTATAGAGAACGACATGATTATCTGTAGAGCGTCCAATTCGCACAAGGGATTCTTGTGTAAATTGCCAATGCTGAATGGGGGTATCTTTGAGAGGATGTAACAAGGTTAGGGTAATCACATCAGTAACAGGTAAATAACGAGGAGTAGGGGTCTGCTGTTTGTTTTCGTTGAGTTAAGGAATAATCTGGAGATGATCACAGTTCAAATACAAAGCTTACCAGATCATTTTTACCTAATGTAATGCGATCGCCGGTTTTTAAGCGATAGCGATTGCCTGGACTTAGGGGTAAGTGATTAATATAGGTTCCATTGGAACTTGCGAGATCTTCGATGTAATACTCGCCGTTTTCAATGCGAATAGCAGCATGAACCCGCGAGACTACATCTGCGTGGGCAAAACCAGAAACATCTATATCTGGGGGAATACGGTCATTGGGTTTCCCGATATGTAAAACCGAAAGATGATTGGATAACTCAAGTCGATCCTTGGTAGAGAGATGAACCAGGGAGGCACTGGCTGATTGCAGTTCAGTTAACCGGTTTATTTTGACTGGAGTGGAGGGTTCGGCTTCCACTTCTGTTATTATGGATAATTCGGAGCTAGAGCTGGCAATGGGTTCCGGAGTCACCAGAGGATCGGGTTCGACTAAGGGAGGAATTTCTAAGACTTCTTCCTCTGCATCAAGATTGGCGGTGGAAACAGACGTAACTTTTAAGGCGGTTCCACATTGACCACAAAACGTGGCATCTTGCTGAACGGCTGCTCCACAGTTAGGACAAGTCGTTAGAGCAGGAAGCTCAGTATAACAAGCTTCGCATACTTGAGCGCCATCAGGGTTTTGGTGAGTACAATTTGGACAAACAATCATAGGATCAATGGAAAGGCAAGAGGCAATAGGAAAAAGATTGAATTCGATCTAATAATTTAATTGTTAATTGATTCTCCTGCTGCTGCTTCATCTAAGAGCCACCAAAGCTCTCCTTTAGGAGCAATTAAACGAGAGGGATAGGCTTTGCTGTCTCCTTCTGGAGCAAAGACTTGGGTTAAAGCGTTGATTTTATTAGCTCCAGCGACTAGAAAAATGACACAGCGAGCCTCATTAATCAGAGGAACCGTAAAAGTAAGACGGGGTTGGTCATCTTTATTACCGACGGTGACCCGGCGATCGCCGACTGCTAAAGCTTCAGTATGGGGAAATAGGGAAGCCGTATGCCCATCATCCCCCATCCCTAACAAAATAATATCGAAGGCCGGAAACTCACCAGACGACTTACCAAAAAACTGCTGTAAGTGAGTATCATGGGTTTCGGCATCCTGTTGGGGGTTTTGCGCTCTGGTGGGCATGGCATGGATATTCTGTGGGGGAATAGGAACCTGATTAAGCCAGGCTTGGCGAGCCATATTTTCATTACTATCCGGATGAGTGCAGGGGACATAGCGCTCATCTCCCCAAAAAACATGAATTTTGTCCCAGGGAAGAGTTTCTTTACTCAGAGCTTCATAGAGTGGCTTAGGGGTACTGCCTCCAGCGAGGGCAATGGTACTGTAGCCATGGGAGGCGATCGCCGTTTCTATTTTTTCTTTCACTAAGGCAAGGGCGCGGCTGACGAGAGCGCCTTTATCCGGTAAAACTTCTATGATTTTAGTCATGTTCCCAACAATAAAAGAGGTAAGCGTGAGCGATTTTCCCGATTTATCTTCCCCATTATCTAGCCTATGCCAACTCCTAGTCTTTACTCGATATCCAGAATTGGGTAAGGCCAAAACCCGCTTAATTCCTGCATTAGGAGTGCAGGGAGCGACGGAATTACATCGTCAACTGGCCGAATGGGCGATCGCCCAAGCACGGCAGCTACAAGATCGCCATAAAGGGGCAATACAGCTCGTGGTTTATTTTACAGGCTCAACTGTTCAGGCCATGCAGACCTGGTTAGGTGCTGATCTAGTTTATCGCAGTCAGGGACAAGGGGATCTAGGGGAAAAACTCTACAGGGCAATTGAGCAGAGTTTTGCTGAAGGAATGGAGCATATCGTTGTTATCGGAACAGACTGCCCCAGTCTCACCCCAGAACTTTTTGCCCAAGCCTTTCATACTTTAGGTTCCCACGATTTAGTCCTCGGCCCAGCCGCTGATGGGGGTTATTATTTAATCGGTCTATCACGCCCCATCTCTGAATTATTTCAAAATATTCATTGGGGAACCTCAGAAGTTTTTTCCCAAACCCTCAATATTGCCCATGCTTTAGAATTATCCTATGTTCTCTTACCGGTTCTCCCCGATATTGACCGCCCAGAAGACTTACAGTGTCAATTAAAAATTAATCCTTAAAAATCATTGAGGAATCGTCCCTCTCTGTGTCTATTCGTCTCCATTTTCCTCTCTTCCCTACTCCATTTCCTGAAGCGTTTTCCATCCCGGTTGCCATAGGGAACGGTCTTTAAGTTGGGCGGCATTTAACCAAAAGCGAACATTCGGGTCACAAGAAGCCACTATTTCCGCAAAAATAAACTTTCCTTGATTTTTACGGTTGATCACTTGAAAATGTCGCCATCCCCAAGTCGTTTGTTGGGCGGTCCATTTCGAGCCAACTAGGAAAGGGAATTTTTGTTTTTTAGGCATGATCTGTAGGTTAAATGGATAGAGGATATTCTTGGGTAATAAAAGCGATAATGCCTTGGTCATCAAATTCAGAGATAAATTCCATAATGCGATCGCAAAACGGGTAGTAGATGGTATCTAATGCTCGCAGTCTAGCCACTTCTGCTTCAATACCATCAATATATCCCACAGCCGCCGTTTTTACTAACCCTTGCAATTCTTCCTGGGGAGGGTAAACCAACTCCACTGAAGACCCCAAGGAGGGAGGCGAATTTGCCTCTGGAACTTCTTCATAAATCCAGGTCAGATTTAAATACTTTTTCAATTTACGTAATAATAACTCTATATCGACAGGTTTGGGGAGAAAATCATTGCAACCCGCCACTAAACTATTCTCCTGATCTTGCTTTAATACACTCGCTGAAGAAGCCAGAATAATGACTCGATTGTCACCACTCTGACGAAGTTGACGCACCATTTCAAATCCATCTAACTCTGGCATGACTAAATCAGTAATGATAAAATCAGGTTGGAATTGATGATAGTGTTCTAAACCCAATTGGCCATTCTTTGCTTGTGCCACTTCAAATCCCAGTGGGGATAAAACTTCGAGAATCACTTTACGATTGACAATTTTATCATCAACCACGAGAATCTTTTGGCGTTGACCAACATAACCAATAATTTTTCCTTGTTCGTTTTGAGTGGAAGAGATCGACCAATTTTTGGCAACTGGGACATTGATTTCAAAACTAAATTGACTGCCTACATCGAGCTGACTTTGAACTTCAATTTTTCCTCCCATCATTTGTACAATTTGACGAGTAATGGCCAATCCTAAACCCGTGCCTTCATGTTTATGGGAATTGGCTCCTACTTGTTCAAAGGGTAAGAAAATTTTCTGAATTTGCTCAGGGTTCATACCCACACCGGTATCCCCAATTTCAAAGCGTAAGGTGGCGGTAGATGCAGGAGAAATTTGACTCAGATGAATAACAGAAAATACGATTTCTCCTTGATTGGTAAATTTGGTGGCATTCCCTAATAAATTGAGCAGGACTTGGCGTAAGCGTTTATCATCAATATCAATTCCCTGGGGTAAATTAGGATCGATGACACAACCAAATGCCAGTCCTTTTTCTTCAGCTTGGATACGGATGACTTCAGCTACACCACTAATGAAGGAGGGAAAATGAATTTCTCTAGGGAGCAGTTCCATTTTTCTGGCTTCAATTTTGGCCAAATCTAGGACATCGTTAATCAGGGTTAGGAGATGGGAACCGGCGTCTTCAATAACCATAATTCCTTCACGTTGTTTGGGTTTGAGGTCACTCATCCGTTTCAGGATTTGGGTATAACCCAGGATACCGTTCAGGGGGGTGCGTAATTCATGGCTCATATTGGCCAAAAATTCACTTTTGGCTTGGTTGGCTTTATCAGCCGCTTCTTTTGCAGCTTTTAGGGCAATTTCGGCTTGCTGGCGATGGTATGATTCAATGGCAAGGTTCACGAGATCGCCGATAGAACGGGCGACATTTGGTTCTTCTTGAGTCCAATGGCGAGGTTGGGTGGTTTCCATGCACATTACGCCCAGGAGCGTTTGCTGTCGGCGAATGGGAATTTCCAGCATGGAATGGATTCCTAGAGGAGCAAGATAGGTCTCTTTGAGTTCCGAGGTACGCTCATCATTGCAAGCATCGTTGACAGAAATTACATTTTGGGTTTTTAGGGCTTGGGCATAGCGGGGATAATCTTGGATGGGGAGAAGATCGCCTTGGGTGTGACTTCCTAGAGCCGGGATGAATAAGTCAGCACAGTACCATAGGGTACTTTCGGGTTCAATGAGCCAAATACTGGTGCGGTCAACTTTGAGGATTTGGGCGATCGCCTCAGTTAGTTTTGGTAAACTCTGGTTTAAGTCCCCTTTGTGTAATTGGGAATCGCCAGCGAGTTCAGATAAAACCTGGTTGTGTTGAGTGAGCAGATGAGTACGTTCGGCAACTTGTTGTTCGAGTATCTCAAGCTGATTGCCAATTTGAGCTGCCATCTCATTAAAGGTTTGGGCAAGAGTGTCTAATTCTTGTATGCCTTGAACTTGTACGGAATTTCGGCGTTTCCCAGAGGCAAAGGCAGCACTGGCCTCCCGCAGTTGTAATATGGGATCGGCAATCCACCGAGAAGTCAAGAGTCCCAATCCAACAGCGACAATCAATGCGCTAATGCAGACGACAAGGATGTGCTGTTTATGGCTCTCAAGAGTGGCGTTAAAGTTAGATTCAGGGACAAAAAGCACAATTTTCCACTCTAAGCCGTAGGGGTCGGCATAGGGGATAATATGGGCAAAGTAATGCTCACCATCTAAGGACAGTGTGGTTAAGGTGGGGATGCTTAGGGCGGTTTGGTGAGTGTGTAGAAGGTCGATCAGTTGACGGGTGAGGAGATCTTGACTCTGGGTAATGGGTAGGAGCGTTTTGGTGTCTGGATTAAAGGGGGTTTCTTGGGTGGAACTGGCAATCAGGTTGTTTTGGCGATCGAGAATGAGGATTTTTCCGGTTTCTCCTAGGTTAATTTTGCTCAGAAATTGGCCGAGCTGATTGAGTTTGAGGGTGGTGTTAATAACGCCTTCCACTCTACCATCGGTATCAATATCAAGGGGTTGTAAGGCGGAGATTAAGAGGACAGGCTCAAGATAGGAAATATCTGGATTGCTCCAGGTTGGTTTTCCGGTCTCGACGGCAGTTAAATACCAAGGTCGTTTGCGCGGATCGCGATCGCTTAATTGAGTAGCTAGAGTGGTACGATTTCCTTGGTTATCAGTGTTGTAGGAGCGGAAAGTGTGGCGATCGCTAGGAGTAACGGTATTAATCACCAAAGTACCATCCGCTAGACGTTCTCCTGTTCGTTGTTCCCCTTGGTTATTGGCTATAGCCGTAAAACTTAACTCTGGGACTTGTTGGATTTTTTCCCATAGATAATAATCCCATCCGTCCAGGTTTTCCACCTCCAGTAACCCTGATTTGATCGCCCCTAGATGGGAGCGGTTCACCCGATGAGGGAGTTCTAAATAGGAAGATAAACGCTGTTCCACTTCGGAACCAATTTCAGTGGTCAATCGTTCTACCATCGTTTCTAACATTTCGTGGGCATTGCGAAAGGAGAGCCAACTGACTAAACCCACGGCTAGCATAATTTGCAGGAGAAAGGGCACGATTAAGACCACTTGCAGAGGAAAGTGGGGTTTCAAGGGCAAGGATTTCATGGGACAGATATAGATCGGGGGTGCGCTACTTTAGATGGTATCTTAATTTCCTCTATTTCCTATTCCCTAGCCTGAAGCGCTCTAAGCAATCCCTAAAATGCCCATTATACCTCGATCTTCATAATCGAGGATATGACAATGGTAAACGGTTTTGTCGATCAAATCTTGATTACACTAATCTCCTCGTAAAGCCGATCGTGTGGCACTTTGACTCACCTCCTGATATAAGGTTTTTAAATAAGCCATTAACGATTTAGACTCTGGGGCTTTGGTTCGTTCGGTTACAATTGGCCCTAGCACATCTAACACTGTTTCTAGATTCACTGGCGGGGCAATGACCACGAGGGATGACTCTAACTCGCGATCGTAGCGCCAAAACTGGTCTAGAGCAACCTTCGGGTAAGTCAGGGGTGGGGGTTTGCTGCTAGCACTTTCTGGCCCAATTCCGCGCTTTTCGCGCAGCGCAGAGATAATATCATCCTTACTCTTTCCGCGCAATTGAAACAGTACAAAGGGATCGGCGCTGAAGCGATCGCCCAATAAATAATACACGGCAGCGATATGTTTACAGGGATTTGCGGGATCGGGACAACTACATCGTGAATGGACTTCACCCAGCGTAAACGGAAATAAGCTTAACCCATTGGCAGCAAATACCGATTCAATATTATCCGGCATTTCTCCAGCTAACAATTTCGCCACATAAATTGCTTTTTCCGATAAAGTCTCAATCACATTATCCCAATCTTCCGAGGTAAAGGCATCTAACCCAATGGAAAGGCGATAAGGTTCGGGATCGGTTCCTTGCACCTCTGCCACCACTTTTTGCTCTTGAAACTGAATGGATAATACATGACCTTCCCGCGCATAATTTCGACCCCGTTCTAGTCTTTTCTTAAACCGATAAGAATTGAGCAAGTCTAACCATTGCTGCGTCCACCATTCTCGCTCGATGCCATAGGAATTCATATTTCTCTCCTCGTTTAACGAATTAATCTTTCCTTTTGTAGGAAAGCATCTGCTAGTGTTCGGTTGTTTCTGATTGTATCCCAAGCAGATACTGTTGCCACAGAGGATGGAGGTAAAGGTGCGATCGCTCTGTTGCACCTCTTTTTTCCACTAATCCTCGTCTTCCTAGCGATCGCATCGCCTCCCATAACTCGGATTTCGAGAACTGGCGATCGGTCAATTTTGCTGCCAGATCGACCCCTTCCTCCTGACTCGCTAACCAAGTCATCACTCGTTGTTCTAAGTCTGATAATCGCTCTAACTGCTCCTCTAGAATAGGTTTTAAGTCTCCTAAAAATATCTCCTCGTCATTCTCTAAAAATTGGGAAACTTGACCATTACAGAGTTCCCGAATAGTTGCAGCGATAATCGTTAACCAGACGGGATGTCCTTGATACAAGCTTATTAACTCTGGCCAGTTTTCCTCATCGGTTAATTTCTGTTCTCTCAAAATTTCCTCAGCCTCAGATTCTAATCCTTTCAGGTGCAAACTGCGGGTGTGTTGATGCGTTTCTTCTAAGGTGGCAATTTCTCTAGGTTTTTCCCAACTCAAGAGAATTACACAACTGTAGTGCAGTGTTCTGGCTATTTGTTTAAAGAATCTGCCATAGTCTTTATAATTTGCTAAATATTCACCCGCGAGTTGACCGCTTTGAAAAAGACTCTGCACATCATTGAGGATGACTAAACAGCGAGTGTGGCGAAAAGTGTCAAGAAGGGTTGGGAATGGGTTCGGTTGAGATGGGGCCAAAAATTCTTTCAGTTCGGTTTGCAGCGTCGATAAGGTAGGAGTATGGCTCAGACTGCGCCAGATAATAGCGTCAAATTCTGTGTGGATCTCTTCGATGAGTTTGAGAGTGAGGGTGCTTTTGCCAATTTCACTCACACCGTAAATGGCGATCAAGCGCGTCCGATCTTCTAATATCCACTGTTTCAGCGTGGAGAGTTCTGTGGTGCGGTTGTAGAAGTCGGTGAGTTCTGGTGCGTCGGTTAAGTCGATGATGGGTGAGTCTGGGGAAGATGGCGATCGCTGTTGGGTATCTTGAATAGTTTGTATGAGTTCACCTCCAATAGTCACATTATCAACTTGTACTAAACAGTGACCTGATTGAGAACATGGAGAAACTCTATGCTGTTTCTCTACCTTAGAACGAAAATTATATTTCTTCAGGTTATCTCCTAATTCTTCCCGCAGCTTATCCCATAATTTAGCGGCTTCTTTCTTAACATGAGATTCACTACAATGAAAATCTTGAGCAATTTGAGGATATTTTTTTCCTTCCCACGAACCTCTCAATATAGCTGACTGTATAGATGTCAAATTTTTTCCCGTTTTATCCAACATCAACTGGTCAACCCATTGTAGTATATCTTCAAGATCGTTCATAACTTAAGATACATCTAGATATTTCTTGTAAAATACTCTACTAAATCCTACTTTGTCAACTCAATTGTACCAAATCCTACTAAATTGACTCAAGATATTTAGAAAAATTGTGTACCAAATGTCCTGTTTTAGGGTGGTCGCCTAGAAATATTACACGCTAAGATTAGTGAAATTTCAAGCTTATCAGGTTTTTGATCGGTGTAAATCTTTTATACACATTTACTAACAGGGTAAGCAAGCTAGTGATTCCCACATTTAAGGAGAATAAAGATGGCTAAACAGTCTAAACGTGCTGAAATCGGAGAAAAAGTTGCTATTGGTGTTGCTGCTGGTGTAGCTACAAAACTTACTTTAGGAGCTATTGGTTCTGTTGCAACAGGGAACCCTGCGCCCTTCTTGGCCGCTTTGCACATTGCCGCTGCGGCTGGTAGTGCTGGTGCTGCTGCTTCTGGAGGCAATAATTAAATTTTAATTCACTAAACCTGTAGGGGCGTTTCATGTCGTCAAGCGAAACGGCCGTTCGCCCCTACAACCATGTCTCAATGTTGTTCAAATCTACTGTATACCTTTATTTCTCCCCAAACTCTGCCTCTATCATTCGCTGCACCACTTCCAGTCTGAAGGTAGGGTGGGCAGGATAAGGTACAATATTCTTCAAATTCTACACAGATATCCTGCCCACCGCACCTGCTGAAAAAAATCAGGGAATGAAGATTCTCATAGAGCCTTTATAGTTGTCAATTGTCAGCACAATCTCGATCAGACGTTCTGCACAAATTTCTCGATATTCCGAATCATTCAGTAATTTATCCGCGTTACCAATCGTAATTACCGGGAGTGAATTCGGGGTATTTTCTTCCCGCATCACTTGCTCTAAGGAATTATTGCCTTTCATCGTGCGATTAGCTGTGAGCAAAATCATCTCATTTTCTTGTGCCAGTCGCCAAACAACCCGATCGTCACTATTGATTGGTAATTCCATTTGTTCAAAAGTGAAAAAACGAATGGGAACGATATCGAGCCATCCTTGATTGACAATAGAGCCAAAGAAAACCAGTGCATGTCCATTGAGATTATGGTCGATCAAAAAAAACATGCTTTAGCCTCGCGTTTGGCTTTGGCTGCTCGCAGTTTTTCCCATGCCGCTTCAGTTCCGGGTTTCGGGGGCATGGCGGCAATTTTGGCAATCAGATCGCGATTTTTTTCCTCATAATATAGCCGCAGTTCTTCCGCTTCCTTCAAAACTTGCTGATATTCCGCTTCAACCAGAGCGCGATTTTCTTCAATATACGTTAAAGCGTCGTTAATTTGTGCTTCAGTCAGGTCAAATAATCCCCGGATAAACTTAGGGGGATATTGAGCGGTCACATAGTCCATAATATCGTAGATTGTAATCCGTGTCCCGGCGATGGTTAGTCCTCGTTCTGTACGGATAATTCCGGTTTGTTCATTGGATGGGTTGGTCATGATTTTTTCCGAAAGTCTAGTTGCTGAAGATCAATTTTATTTTAAGCCAACAAATTAAGCTGTGGCAAATTCGGTGAACTGCCGTTTGCTAGGATGATGGAACCCTAAAACAATATCATTTTGAGGAATGCCCGCAGCGAGTAAATCATCGACAATACAGAAATTCGTTACATCTTGTTCCACCCAAACTTTGCTATCTTTAATTTTCAAATAGATAATGATATGCTGTACTAGCTTTTCAGCCTGCCAGCCAAAGCGAAACCAAAGATATTCATCTCTAATTTCATCTAAAGCTAGGCGATCGCTGACTTCACATTCAGGATTTTTCTGAACTTGATTGATTTTCATACCATAATATTCGGTCAAAATTCGTTTTATGATCGAGCGGTAATTTTCTAAGTCAGCCATTTGACCAGTTCCTCCTTCACTGTATCTACTACCATTAACAAAACTCGATTATCTTTAATCACTGCTTGCACAGATTTTCTTTGAAAAAAATCTTCATAGACCAGACAATCAATCGCTAAATACAGGGTATATTCTGGTTCAGTACGTTGAATCAGATTTCGATATACAATGTATTGTCCCAATGCCCCATGAAAGTCATACATTAGGGATTTTCCCACAAAACTTTTGACTTCAACAACTATTTTTTTGCCTTCTCGTTCTGCGGCAATTGGTTTTTCGGCTGCTAGATCCGCATAAAGTTCAGCATCTTCATATTTGATGAAGTAAGGATCGTCGGTAATGAGCCAACCATCTTTGATTAAGGCATTCTTGACTGCATCATGATAAATGTCTTTGGCAGGCATAGTGCAAGGGAGTTGGTAGTAATTTTATTGTATACTACATATTTTAATGACTTTGGCACAACAAGTGAGGATATCTTCCAAGTACAGATGCACACTACGCGACATAAATTGCCTCCTGTTCTACGGTAGAACGAATCAGAGGTTTGAGCATTACTCGACTCACCAAATCTACTCGCGTCCCTAAACGATTTTCCAGATAAAACTTGACATCCATATAGCGATCGAATGTCACCAATCCGTCAAATTCTACTAAAATATCCACATCACTATCCGGTGTGGCTTCATCCCTAGCAACAGAGCCAAATATCACCAGCGAAGTTACTCCGAACTCTTTTAAGGCTTGCTGGTGTTGTGCTAAAACCTCCAATACTTTGTCCCGTTGCATCATACTCTAGCCTCACGAATGATATGCTGTACTAGTTTTTATCCTTCCAGCCAAAGCGAAACCAAAGATATTCATCTCAGCGCCTATCCACTCTAACTAAAATTCCTCAAATTATCCAAAATGATTAGTGAATTAGATCGAGTTGTTTTAACCACAGATTTACCAGAATATCATTTAAAAACTGGCGATATTGGTACAGTGGTTTTAGTCCATCAAGAAGGCTTAGGCTATGAAGTAGAGTTTATAACCATTGCCGGGAAAACGATCGCGATTGTTTCTTTATTTAATGCTCAAGTTCGGGCGATCGGTGACAGGGAAATTGCCCAAGCACGAGTTCTGACATAATTCAGACATAATATTGTAGTGGGAATACTAATTACAACCGCACCGCGTCACCGATGGAATCTAAAAGCTCGTTAACCCACAGCAAACCCGGTATGAGGACGCACCTCTGGGGGATGAAATCCTAAAACAATCTTCTCCTTGGGAATACCTGCGCGCAACAAATCATCTGCGATTCCATCCTCCAACCCGTCCTCATGAATCCAAATTTTATCCCCCACTACCTCCAAATGAACGATGCAACCGTGAACTCTACGTCTCTGTTCGTATCCCCAAGTCATAAACAGATAATGTGTTTTATCATCACTCACAATCAAACGGCGTTCCACCTCACTAAAACGATAGGGAAGGTCGGCATATTCATTTAAAATCGGATAAATAATTGCATAATATTGAGCTATTGTATCCATTCGAGAATCACCTCCTCTATTTCATTAAACACTAATAATTTAACAATGTTTCGCCGTAGAAGTAACTGCCCGATTGGTTGCTCAAAAATATCCTCATAAGCTGATTGTTTAATCGCCAGATAGAGATCCCTGTTTTCTTGCTGATCCAGTATAATCTCACTATAAAGAACATATTGACCCAGCGCCTTTTCCAGATCGTTGACTCGCGATAGACCGATGAAACTTTTAATTTATACTGCAATTCTTTGATGATCTTTCTGCGCCGCAATTAACTTTTCTGCTCCCAAGTCCACAAATAAATCCTTCTTGCCGATAGACAAAATTAAAGGATCGTCAGTAATTGTCCACCCATCCTTAATTAAAGCATTCCTGACCGCATCGTAGTACATATCCTTAGCAGGCATCACTCCACTTCCTCAATTTCAAATCCCACCCTACTTGCTACTGACATTTTTGGTCACCCATGTTCTGCTAGTCTTATGACTGGTCTAATAATAACAAATCGCGCAGTTGATTGGAATCTAAACTGGCTAACCAATTTTCTCCCGAACTTACGACTTGTTCGGCGAGTTCCTGCTTGCTGGCAATCAAATCGTTAATTTTTTCTTCTAACGTACCTTCGCAGACAAATTTATGCACTTGCACATTCCGAGTTTGACCAATGCGAAATACTCGGTCTGTGGCTTGATTTTCTACGGCTGGATTCCACCATCGGTCAAAGTGAAAGACATGATTGGCGCGGGTTAAATTCAAGCCCACACCGCCGGCTTTTAGGGATAAAATAAACAATTTTGGCCCTTGAGGATCGTGTTGAAAGCGGTCAATCATTTCTTCCCGTTGCGCTCGTTTGGTACTTCCGTATAAGAAAAAGACTTCGGATTTAAATTCTTGTTCTAAATAGGGTTTGAGCAATTTACCCCATTCAGAAAACTGGGTAAAAATCAAGGCCCGATCGCCAACATCAACCACTTCGTCGAGCATGTCCCGCAAGCGCATCAGTTTCCCTGAATTTTCCGGCTGTTTCAGCTTGCGCTTCTTCAAGAATTGTTCCGGATGGTTACAAATCTGCTTTAACTTCGTCAGCAGCGCTAATACTTCCCCATGGCGTTGAATGCCTTGCGCTTGCTCGATTTCGGCTAAGGCTTTCTCTACCGCCTCTTGATAGAGCTGTTTTTGCTCGTCCGAGAGGGGACAGAAAACAGTCATTTCCTGTTTTTCTGGCAAATCTTCGATAATGGTGCGATCGGTTTTCAAGCGCCGCAGGATAAAGGGTTGCGAGAGCGATCGCAGAGTTTGCAAGGATTCGCGATCGCCATATTTCTCAATCGGAATCGTAAACCGGCGCTGGAAGAACTGCCGATTGCCCAAGTATCCAGGATTGAGAAAGTCCATAATTGACCAGAGTTCTTGCAAGCGATTTTCTACTGGCGTTCCCGTTAAGGCAATGCGAAACTCTGAAGTTAACTCGCGCACAGATTGAGACTGTTTGGACTCTGGATTTTTGATATTCTGAGCCTCATCTAAAACTATCCCTTGCCATTCTACTGCTTGCAATTCTTTTTGGTCTCGAAAGACTAGGGGATAACTGGTAATCACTAGATCTTTCCCCTCAATGGCTTTGACAAACTCCTTATTTTTAATGCGTTTCATTCCATGGTGAAGCAGCATTTTTAAACTGGGGGCAAATCGTTTAACTTCCCGTTGCCAATTGCCTAAAACAGATGTGGGACAAACCAATAATGTCGGTTTTTTGAGCTTTTTTTGCTGTTTCAAAACTAACAAAAACGCCAGAAACTGAATGGTTTTCCCCAGTCCCATATCGTCGGCTAAACACGCCCCTAAGCCCCATTGCTCCAAAAACGCTAACCACCCCACACCCCTAGATTGATAGGGGCGCAACTGTCCGTTAAACGTCTCTGGAGGGGCGATCGCCTCAATCCTACGCGGCTCCATCAAACGGGTCAGTAATTCCCCCAACTGCTCCGAAGCCTGAAAGTCTACTACTGGCAGCTTTTCCACCATCTGCGTATCCCCCGTACTGATGCGAAGAGCATCTTCGAGGGATAAACTCATTTGGTCTTTACGCTTGGTAAAAAACTCCTGAGCAACGCGCACATCTTGGGTACGCAACTCCACCCACTCCCCATTAATCTCCACTAAGGGAGAATCTAAGGCTACCAATTGGTCAAATTCTTTCTTAGAAACTCGCTGTCCTCCTAGGGTTAATTCCCACTTAAATTGCAATAAACTTTGTAAACTTAAGCGATCGGTTTTCTTCCGTTTGGGCGTGTCAGCCACCAAGCTCAATCCTAAGCGATTAGAAAAGCCTTGTTCCGGTGCAAGAGACGAGGGCAAAATTACGCCCAATCCACTTTCTCGCAATCGCCCCACTATGGATTTAAGGAAGTCATAGGCTTGTTGGGGATTAAGCCGACAAAACAGGGGTTGGGAAGTGTTTAAGCTCTCTTCTAACGGAGGAAAAATGCGCGAGGCTAATCCTAATCCAGCTAAAAAAGTTTCTTGAGGATAATGAATGCTATAGCCTTCATAGATGAGAGATTCTACAGGATTGCTCCAAATGGTATTGGCATCGACAATACAATCGGGATTTTCGACCGATTGTAATCCATATTCTAGTAACCAATCCTGACTTTTTCCTTGGGGAGGATGGAGTTTTAAGACAGTGCTAAAAGCGCTCTCCTGATCCAAGTGTTCGATAGGAGCCATCCACTTCGTGAGGGTGGTTTTGAACTTTTCAAGTTCTGGGGTGGGGGAGAGGGGTTTACCGCTACTATTTAAGCTTTGCAGCCATTGGGCGATCGCCCCTTTCACATTCGGTAAGGGAGTCTCCTGTTTCTGGATCTGGGCATTCAAAGTTTGGCTCAAAAAATCCCACAGCAAGGGTTTGGGCGCAGTGGGAAAATCCAGTTTAAGGAACTCTTCAGCCGGTTGATAGGTGTGGCAACTGCCCGGCATGAGAGTGCTAAACTGGCTAAACCGGTGGCGATCGCTCTGACTATCGAGTAACGGTTGCCATTGGGCAATGAAAGAACCCTCCCCCTCAGTCGTGAGGGCAGGTAAGAACTTACACCGCGCTAATAAGTCCAGACTCCAGCGGCTAATATGAGACCAAAACCGTAGATCGGAGCCTAACCAAGCTGGGCTAGAATCTAATAACCCTAGGGGCAGACTTTGCAGAAAGGGCAGGGTTTGCTGGGGAGTCAGACAGAGCGCTTCAATCTGCCAAGGGTGAAGGGTAATATCTGGATTTTCTTCCTCAGCGATCGAGTATAGAGGAGTACAGATAATTCCGGGAGTTTTCTTGCGTTTTGATTTCGATGCAGATGCTGGAAACTGGAGCAGGGTGGGTAAAGCCAGTTGCAGGGGGGCGATCTCCACTGTCTCCAAATCAGGTAAAGCCCTTGGCACCGACTCCAGGATCTGACTTGACTGTAACCAGGATTGCAGTTCTGTCGCACTCAGGGCAAAAGGGTGAGGCGAAATGGCAAAGGGTGAGGGAGTGCATTCTTCCGGGGCAACTCTGCGCCAAGTTTCTGCCCAAATCACAAATTGATGTTGAGTTAACCAACTCCCGTGTAAAATTGCCATGCGATCGTATTTTTAAAGTTGAGTCAAAGTGAGGATACTTCAGGGGCGACTACACTCAATTTCTCATAGCCACCTAATTTCAGTAACCATATCACGACAATGACCCAATGGATCAGGGCGGGTATCCACAAACAGCCACTATAGGCATAGGATAGGGTGCAGATTACCCCCAACAAAGCCGCTAGGGTAAGAAATATGGGGTGTTGAAAGACTTTTCGTCCAGGAGGAAAGAACAGCAACCCGTTAATGGGATGATAGAGAATAAATAGGATCAAGCTGATGCTTCCCCAAAGGAGCCATTGGCTTAAGGTCGGAGAATTTTGAGGGTTTGGCAACAATAATACCCGAAAGACTACTTCTTCGGACAGTGCGGGAGTCGCGATCGCCTGAATCATAACTTGTAATTGGATTTTTTTATTCCTAACCAGGGTTCGACTCAAAAATTGGCTATAAAATCCTAGGGGAAGGGCAATTAGAGCATAGAATCCTAGGAGTAAGGCAGCGATCGCTAGACTTCTCAGGCTCGGTAAATGGATTAGGGTTATACTAAACCGATGGGAAAGATCGCTGACTATAGTATCTATCATCATCTCTAAATAGGTAATGAATTCTTAAGGTAATTAGGTGACCAAGATCCCAAAAACTATAGTCCAGGGCAAACTATAATTTATGAATAGTTGCCAGCCAACTCAGATCGATATTTGGGAAGCATCATGATCTTTAGCGTGAAGTCCAAACTCTACGAACGGCTTCAAACTCGCCGGGTTCAGTCCGGCGACTCGATCTTTTATGAAGGCGATCGCGGAGACTTCGCTTATATTCTCGAAGAGGGAGAGGTAGAAATCTGGACTCAGGTAGAAGAAAAACGTCGGGTTCTCAATCATCTTAATCCTGGCTCCATGTTTGGTGAAATTGCCCTAATTGATGGTCAACCCCGCTCTGCTTCCGCTACCGCTTTAACCGATGTCATTCTCACCGTCGTCACCAAGGAACAGGTTAACCGACGCATTCAAGAAGCCGATCCTTTGTTGCGAATGTTACTGTTGATGGTGATGCGCTATTTTCGCTCAGAAACTCAAAATTTCCGATCGCGCACTAACTCTTTAGCCCCTAAATTTTTTCTAGAGAAACTCTACCCTAACATCAATCCCCAAAAAGGTCTCTCCTTTCGACTCACAGAAGCGGTAGATTTGATCCGCATGGAAAATGAGTTACGCACCGCCTTGGATGAAGAACAATTTAAGCTAGTTTATCAACCCATCATTAATTTAGAAACCCACACCATCACCGGTTTTGAAGCCTTAATTCGCTGGCAGAGTCCCAACCGAGGATTTGTTTCTCCAGATGAATTCATTCCCTTGGCAGAATCGACTTCTTTAATTGTGCCCATTGGTCAATGGGTAATAGAAACCGGGTTAGAAGCACTTAAGACCCTTCAAAAACGGGTCAACTATCCCGTGAGCATGAGTTTTAATATTGCTAATTGTCAAATTGAAGAACCTAATTTTCTAGAGTTTTTACTCAATTGTACCGATAAATATGGACTCAATTATCAGCAAGTAAAGCTAGAAATTTTAGAACGGACTTTATTTGATAGCGAGCGGGCGATTGCCTGGGTGAAGCAATGCCAGGCTTTAGGATTTCCTTTAGTTCTGGATGATTTTGGCACAGGATATTCTAGTTTGCAATATCTGAATGAATATCATCTCGATAGCCTAAAAATTGATAAGTCATTTGTCCAGGGAATGAATGTCAAAGAGCAAAATAAAAGTTGCAGTATTTGTCAAGCAATGGTCGATTTATCTAAAACCTTGGGCATGACCGTAGTCGGTGAAGGGATCGAGACTTATGAGCATTTGCAAGCGCTAAAATCCTTTGGCTGTACTTACGGTCAAGGGTATTTCTTTTCGCGACCTCTTCCTTTGGAACAGGCGATCGCCCTCTTTGAAGACCCTCGGTTTAGGGAATAGGGAATAGGGAATGGGGAATAGGGAGCGGTTAGACTTCAATGCGGCGGTCTTTTTCAAACCAGAAAACAATATCGATCGCCTTTAAGTCGGTTACCTTCACTTGGATTTCCTGGGCAATTTCATTCAAGGGAACCCGTGCCGAACTCACCAAGCGTGCAAAAAAATGGATAAAGCTCTCATCTAGATCGATAATCTTCTGAATATGGGAGTCGTGTTTCACCCAATCGGCGATCGCCTCCTCAGAAATCGACTCTGCCGGTTGATGGGTCTGTAGACTAATCTCTCTCAGAGCGCGACAGGCGTAAATCGCTAGTCGAGTAGAAAACTTATCAGCCGACGATAATAAGGCTGAATCGACCATCATCGCTTCTTCTTGAGTGAGAAATTCGACCGGTAAGCGGGAACTCATAATCGATTAAAAATTAAAAATGCTTGCATTCAACACTATTCTTTCCCACCCAACCCAGAAGCTTGAGAAACGTAAGGTTTATTTAATTGAAATTTCTGGAACGATCGCCCAAACTTAAGCTGATTCAGCCGCATTCATCAGCGGTGCAATTAAATAACCACAGCGATGTTCTCCATCAATAATCCAATGGGTGCGTTCCACCTCACAATCAGGAAACAGATCCGAAAACATCTCCAATTCATGGCCACAGACCGTCGGAAACGATTCTGCTACATCCGAAATGGCACAATGATGTTCAGTTAGCATAAATCGAGTCGCCCCATTCGGATTCTGGGCATCCGGTTCTACAGCATACCATTGGGCCATATAGCCTTCTTGCTGTCGGAGTTCCACCAACTTCTCCACTCGTTCGGCGATCGTTCCATTTCTGAGGCGATCGCGGTAAACTTGCGCCTTACGCTGCCATTGTTTCTGTAAAATCGACCTCACTTGGTCTTTGCCCACCGTTTCCGCTAAAGTATCCAGAAGAGCCACAGCAAACTCACCGTGATTATTGGGGAAGCGATCGCGCCCCTTTCGACTCAAGGAATACCAATGTTGGGGCCGTCCCATCGAAGAATTTCCCTCCTTATCCCCATGCACAACCTCATACTCAATCAACTCCTCCCCTTCCAAGTCCTTCAGGTGTCGCCGAATCGCTTGGGGACTAACCCCCAACGCCTCGGCCAAGCCCAAAGCTGTTGCTCGACCATCCTTGAGTAGGTACTCCAGAATGGTCCGTTTCGTCGAGATTTGGTGAGCGATTCCCATGATCATCACAAAACTTAATCACCACTACAGCGTACACATGATGCCAAAATTAGAATTTGACAACAAACTTGTTGCTAAACTACGCTAAAATCATAAGTAAAGCAACAATCAAGTTGTTTAAACCCATTATACTCAGTTTAATTCTGTTCGTTCATTAAAAATTTGCCCATGACCCTATCATCCCAACCCCAACAAGCCACAGAGCATAGTCTAGAAGCGATGCGGAAATTTTCCGAAAAATATGCGGACAATACCGGCACTTACTTTTGTTCCGACCTGAGCATCACAGCCGTCGTCATCGAAGGACTCGCCAAACACAAAGACGAACTTGGCGCTCCCCTATGCCCCTGTCGTCACTATGAAGACAAAGAAGCCGAAGCCAAAGCCGCTTACTGGAACTGCCCTTGCGTCCCCATGCGCGAGCGCAAAGAATGCCACTGTATGCTCTTCCTCACCGAAGATAATCCCTTTGTTGGCACAGAAAGAAATATCAGCATCGATCAAATTCGTGGTACGACCAACTCCGTCACAACATCCTAAAGCTCATCAAGGAATAGACCTCTTGCATAAGTGGGTAGAAAATAAATAGTAATGGACTAATCTTGCCTTCTTATCCCTATTCCCTGACTTCTGCAAGAAGTTTAATACACCCAGCCTTGTCCCACCAGTCAGTAGAGAACACCCACCATGTCCACTAGCGTTAAAACCCTAGTCAACCAACCCTACAAATACGGTTTCATCACCGACATTGAAACCGACAAAATCCCCAACGGCCTAAACGAAGACGTAGTCCGCCTGATTTCCGCCAAGAAAAACGAACCGGAATTCATGCTCAACTTCCGTCTCAAAGCCTACCGTCGATGGCTAGAAATGAAGGAACCGAATTGGCCCCATCTTCAATATCCCCCCATCGACTACCAAAACATCAGCTATTATTCAGCACCGAAACAGCAAGATAAAAAGAAAAGTCTCGATGAAGTTGACCCCGCTCTCCTAGAAACCTTCGAGAAACTCGGTATTCCCCTGTCCGAACAAAAACGCCTCTCTAACGTTGCCGTTGATGCCGTTTTTGATAGCGTTTCTATTGCTACAACTTTCCGGGAAAAACTCGCCAAAGAAGGTGTAATTTTCTGCTCCATTTCCGAAGCCGTTCATGACTATCCCGAACTGGTAGAAAAATATCTTGGTAGCGTAGTTCCCGTCGGAGACAATTACTTTGCGGCTCTCAACAGTGCCGTATTTAGTGATGGCTCCTTTGTGTATATTCCCAAAAATACCCAATGCCCCATGGAACTGTCCACCTATTTCCGGATTAACAGTGGAGATACCGGACAATTTGAGCGCACCTTAATTGTGGCTGATGAAGGGTCTCAGGTCTCCTACCTGGAAGGCTGTACGGCTCCGATGTACGATACGAACCAACTGCACGCAGCAGTCGTGGAATTGGTCGCGTTAGATAATGCTGATATTAAATATTCCACCGTACAAAACTGGTATGCAGGAGACGAAAACGGCAAAGGCGGAATTTATAACTTCGTGACCAAACGAGGAATTTGTAAAGGAGTCAATTCTAAGATTTCCTGGACTCAAGTGGAAACCGGTTCTGCAATTACCTGGAAATATCCCAGTTGCGTGTTAGTCGGCGATAATTCCGTCGGCGAATTTTACTCGGTTGCTCTCACTAACAATAAGCAGCAAGCCGATACAGGAACCAAGATGGTTCATGTGGGCAAAAACACCCGCAGCCGGATTATTTCTAAAGGCATTTCTGCCGGTGGTTCTGCCAACAGTTATCGGGGTTTGGTCAAGGTTAACCCGAAGGCAGAAGGGGCGAGAAACTATTCCCAATGTGATTCCATGCTGATTGGGGATAATGCCGAAGCCAATACATTCCCGTATATCCAGGTGCAGAATAATTCTGGAAAAGTGGAGCATGAAGCCTCGACTTCCAAAATTGGGGAAGACCAACTCTTTTATTTTGCCCAACGGGGAATTTCTGCCGAAGATGCCGTCTCGATGATGATTAGTGGCTTCTGTAAGGATGTGTTTAATCAACTGCCGATGGAATTTGCGGTAGAAGCGGATAAGTTATTGAGTTTGAAATTAGAAGGAACAGTGGGTTAAAGATGAGCATTTTATCAGTACGCAACCTCACCGCTAATGTGGCGGGACAATCGATTCTTAAAGGGTTAAATCTGGAAATCAATGCGGGAGAAATCCATGCCATTATGGGACCCAATGGGTCTGGAAAAAGTACGTTTTCTAAGATTCTTGCCGGTCATCCTGCCTATGAAGTCACGGGTGGCGAGGTGATTTATAAAGGTGAAAATTTGTTGGAAATGGAACCAGAAGATCGGGCAACTTCTGGGGTATTTCTGGCATTCCAGTATCCCTTGGAAATTCCAGGCGTGAGTAATTTAGACTTTTTGCGCGTTGCCTATAATTCCAAACGGA
This sequence comes from Roseofilum sp. SBFL, assembly GCF_017746885.1. NCBI lineage: Bacteria > Bacillati > Cyanobacteriota > Cyanophyceae > Desertifilales > Desertifilaceae > Roseofilum > Roseofilum sp. SBFL. Next base: position 55,879 of record NZ_JAGHZH010000184.1, read on the forward strand.
AACAAGAGGGTTTGGACGAGTTGGATACGTTCGACTTCCAAGACTTGGTAGAAGAGAAGTTAGAAGTCGTAAAAATGGATGCGGCATTTTTAGACCGCAGTGTGAATGAAGGGTTTTCTGGAGGGGAGAAAAAGCGGAATGAAATTCTGCAAATGGCCCTTCTAGAACCGACGTTATCGATTTTAGATGAAACGGATTCAGGCTTGGATATTGATGCGCTGAAAATTGTTGCCAATGGGGTTAATCAATTGACGCGTCCGGATAATGCAGTGTTGATGATTACCCACTATCAACGGTTGTTGAATTATATTGTCCCCGATTATGTGCATGTGATGGCAGATGGCCGAATTTTACGCACGGGGGATAAGGAGTTGGCTTTAGAACTTGAATCTAGGGGATATGACTGGATTCTAGAGGAAGCTCTACAGGGGGTGAAGTAGGATGAATACGCTTTCAGTTGGGGCGATCGCCTCCATGGATCTGAATCGGGAAAGTCCCCGATTTCAAGCCGTACAACAGCTTCTGAACACTCGTCTAGGGTTCGATCGCCCGCAACTCGATCCAGCTCTGGTGTCTTTAATTCAAGCAGTACGGGAATATGGAGCGGCGATCGCCTCGGAACTTCAGTTCCCCAGCTCCCAGGATGAGGAATGGCGGTTTACAGATATTTCTCGCCTCTTGGGGGTGAATTTCCAACCCGCTACTTTTCCGGAGGAAACCCTCAAGATTGATATTACGCCCTTTATCCTACCCGAGGCAGCAAACAGTCGCCTGGTATTCGTCAATGGGGTGTATTCTCCCGATCTCTCGGATCTCTCTGGCGTGAATTTAGAAACCGTCACCCATCTCTTATCAGGGGTGGTTCCGGAAGCTAAACTCAATCCCTATTTGGGCAAACAACCGGGGACTCAAGAGGTGTTTACTGCCCTAAATAGCGCCAGCTTACAGGATGGGGCGCTGGTTTGGATACCAGCCAATCAGGTTGTCGAAACGCCGATTCATGTGCTGTTTTTATCGGCGGAGAATGGGGAACCGGCACTTGCCAGTCCTCGGACTTTAGTGGTTGCTGGAGCGAACAGTTCTGTTACCCTAGTTGAACAGTACGTTACCATTAGCAGTTGTCCCGCCGCTCCCGGAATTACGCCCTATTTCAGTAATGCAGTTACGGAAGTTTGGTTAGAGGATAACGCCCAGGTTAACCATACTCGCATTCAGCAAGAAGGACAGCAAAGTATCCACATCAGCAAAACCGCAATTTTCCAAAACCGCGACAGTCGATATACCCTGAATGGCATTAGTCTAGGGGCGGGTTTATCCCGTCACACCATTGATGCGATCCAGCAGGGAGAAGGAACCCAAACGACTCTCAATGGCTTAACTGAAATCACCGGCAAACAATGCTCTGATACCCATAGTAGTATTAATCATTTGTATCCCAATGGCAACAGCAACCAACTGCATAAATGCATTGTGGATCGGAATGCCCATGCTATTTTCAATGGCAAAGTTTTTGTGCCTAAAGCTGCTCAGTTAACCAATGCCCAGCAGCTCAATCGCAATTTAATTTTGTCAGACAAAGCAAAAGTAGACACCAAACCCCAACTGCAAATTACCGCCGATAATGTCAAATGCTCCCATGGGGCAACGGTGAGTCAGTTAGAAGAGGAAGAGGTCTTTTATTTACAAAGTCGAGGCTTATCTCAAGAAGCGAGTCGTCATTTGTTAATTGATGCCTTTGCCAATGATATTTTATCTCGTATTCCCCTAACTTCCTTGCAAACTACCCTGGCTCAGTGTCTCTCGTGCCGGACTCATTTTTGATCTGTGTGAGCCAACCTAAAAAAGGGGGGAAATAAAACATCTCTATCCCCCCATCTCCCTATCTCCCCATCCCCCAAACTTTCCCTAATCATTCTCTATTCATAACCCTATGATGACGTTTACCCAGCCCAAACCCCTAGCTGCCCTTGTCCGAGATGATTTTCCTATTCTTCATCAGGAAGCTCACGGACATCCTTTAGTGTATTTGGATAATGCGGCGACTTCCCAAAAACCCAGGGTTGTTTTAGAGACTTTACAGCACTATTACCAGCGAGATAATGCCAATGTGCATCGGGGGGTTCATTTACTCAGTTGTCGCGCTACAGAAGCTTATGAAGGGGCTAGGGATAAGGTTGCAGGGTTTGTGAATGCGCGATCGCGTAATGAAATCGTCTTTACCCGGAATGCTAGTGAAGCGGTTAACCTCGTTGCCTATGCTTGGGGATTAAATACATTAAAGCCAGGGGATGAAATCATTACTTCGGTGATGGAGCATCATAGTAATTTAGTGCCTTGGCAAATGATTGCCCAGAAAACCGGCGCAGTCCTAAAGTTTGTCGAGCTAACAGACACGGAAGAATTCAATTTTGAGCAGTTTAAGTCCTTGCTCAGTTCCCAAACCAAATTAGTTACAGTTGTCCATGGTTCTAATACATTGGGCTGTATTAATCCAGTGGAAGACATCGTGCAGGAAGCCCATAAAATCGGAGCAAAAGTTTTAATTGATGCCTGCCAAAGTGCCCCCCATTTAAAGTTAGATGTTCAAGCCATTGACTGTGATTGGTTAGTGGCTTCTGGTCATAAGATGTGCGGTCCTACTGGCATTGGGTTCTTGTATGGCAAATTAGAATTACTTGAAGCGATGCCGCCCTTTTTGGGGGGTGGGGAAATGATTGCTGAAGTATTTCTCGATCGCGCCACCTATGCCGAACTGCCCCATAAATTTGAAGCCGGAACCCCTGCCATTGCCGAGGCGATCGCCCTGGGTGCAGCCGTCGATTATTTAACCGGTATTGGATTAGACAAAATACACGCCTACGAATTGGAGTTAACCGATTACTTGTTTGAGCAACTCCTACAGATTCCCGAAGTCAGAATTTATGGCCCAAAACCGAGGAAAAACAAGATTAGAGCTTCTCTAGCAACCTTTACCACGGGCGAGATTCACGTTAATGATATCTCCTCTCTGTTGGATCAATCGGGCGTAGCAATTCGTACCGGACACCATTGTACTCAACCCTTACACCGAATTTTAGGGATTAATTCCAGCGCTAGAGCGAGTTTATATTTCTATAATACGTTTGCAGAAATCGATCGCTTTATTGTTGCTCTGAAAGAGACTTTAGCGTTTTTCAAAAGTATTTTGTAACGCACTGCCGAAATGTATAGCTATTGCTAGAGTGCTTCACAGTTCTGTCCTAATCAACTCTTTCTCTGCTAGAGATCGGGACAATTTTGCTGTTTGCTGTTTTCTGTTGCTGCTGGAGATGATTGAGCAAATAGAAAAAGACGAATAAATTCAACCCTAAAAGGATGACATGATTAACGGAAGGATGGTGAATCGATTGCCAAACTTCCACCGGTAGAGGTAACCCAGCTAATAGGATAACGAGGAAATTTCCCCAGGATTTTCCATACCATAACCCTAGGGTTGCTGTGCCTAATCCTAGGGCATAAACACTAGCAATTCTGGCAATCCATTGCAGTTCGGACACTTGATGATGGAGGAGGTAATGGACAATCCATTCAATGGTGCTGTATTCTCCATTAACCAAGTAGTCTTCTGCCCACTGGGCGATCGCCTCATAATTTCTCCAACTCCAAGCCGAGGCGATCGCTAGAACAGCCATTTAGCACCCTCTCAACCAAAGCTTAACCTGAAGATTACCTGTTTATGAATGTAACGTCCTAGACTAGTAAGGGAACCGACATTAACTCATACACTAGGACTTTTGTATGGTTTCCTCACTTCTGCCTACCCGTAATTCTCAAATCCAATTCCGTGAACTGCTTGAAGACCTCTATCAAGGTCGGAGTTTAGTAGACTTTGTTGGTGGGCAAATAATTCCCCTCAATTCTAGTGATATTTGGGTGGTCTGTCGGGGTGTAGTGAGTTTAAGTTCCATTCAAACCAATGGTGAGGAATCCTTATTAGGCTTCGCAGTCCCTTCTATGCCCTTTGGTTTACCCTTAACCCGGATTGAAAGTTATCAAGCTATTGCTCTGTCGAATGTCGGTTTAATGCGCTTTACCCTGACCGAAATTGAAACATCTCCCATCTTATGCAGCAGTTTATGGGAGCAATTGAGTCGTCGTTTACGGCAAACTGAATCAATTCTGGCTTTAGTCAGTTATCGACGCGTAAAAGAGCGCTTAGAACAATTACTGTTATTATTAGCTCACGAAATGGGCCAACCCACTGAAGAAGGTCGAGGTATACGCTTACCGGTGAAGTTAACCCATCAGAATTTAGCCAAAACCATTGGCACAACCCGGGTAACCGTCACTCGGTTAATGAAAGAGCTGCGCCAAGATCAATGGTTAACCCTAGACTCGGAGCGTCATATTACTCTCCAGAAGGGTTAATTGCGCTTGAGTTCTGGAGTTGGGCAAGAAACCAAGTGCCGACTGTGGTATTATTGGAAGTGCGATCGCGCTCCAAACCCATTTCCAGCAGTCCAATTGCTAACCCCAGTAACACCATCGATTCTCGGATTCTTCGACTCCCACCATTGCTCATCATTTCAAAAGCAATAATTTCAGTTTTTTTCACATCCACTATCTAATTACTCATTACCCCGCAAAGCACTATATTGCCCAGAAGGTTGATAATCAAACAACCACTTAAACTGTAAATCTCCTAACCAAGTCGGTGTTAAGCGGTAAATCCAGTTCCGCACCTGACAACTCAGAGAATTTTCTAATTGACCCAAAGAACTGATTTGGCGCGAAGATTCAAACACTTGGGTAATGCGTGGTGTACGGCGTTGCTCAAATTGTCGTAGAGTTTGAGCAAGTTGGGATAAATCGGCACAAGTTTTAATTGAGTACACTAATTCATAGGCATCTTCAATGGCCATGCATCCCCCTTGACCAATACTCGGTTGCACAGGATGGGCAGCATCTCCAATTAAGGTAACTCGATTTTTGCCCCAAACTGGGGTTAGAGGTAAACGGTCATAAATGTTATCTTCATAAATATCGGTTTCTTCAAGGGCTTCAATAATTTGAGGCACTGGTGAGCTGTAGTGTTTAAACAGTTGGCGCAAGAGCGATTTTCGGGTTCCGGGTTGACTCCTAGGACTCTCTAGAGGCACATTATCAAAGGCATAAAAGGAGCGTTGACCGTCGCCTATGGTAAAATAAGCGAGGCGATTGCCTTTTCCCCAATATTCCATCCAACTATACTCTGGATTAAAATTAATTCCTTCTGGGTTAAAACATCCACGCCAACATCGCATCCCACTATACACCGGGGGTTCTAGCACCTCGTCTGCATTCAAAGATACTCGAACTTGAGAATAGAGTCCATCCGCACCAACCAAAACATCACCCCAGGTTGTCTCCCCATCCTCAAAACAAACCTCGATTTTTTCCTCCTTTTCCCTAACCTCCACAAACTTCTTGTTGGTTTGCACAATACCTGACAGCAGTGCATCATATAACAGTTTCTGTAAGACAGGACGACCCAGACAAACCCCTAAATCCGAGCAATTAACAAACTCAGGAGAGTTAATATATAAAGGCTTTCCTTGTGCATTGCTAAAGCCCCCTTTCTTAATTTTCCCCCCTTTTTCATAAAGTGCTTTAGCCAAGCCCAATTTCTCATAGACACTCATGGCATTGCGTTGGATAAAAATACCTCCCGGCCCCGATACCATGCCTTCCCATGTCCGTTTTTCATAGAGTTCTACCTCTAATCCAGCTTGGACACAGGCAATAGCACAGGTTAATCCACCAATACCACCACCAATAATAATTACTTTTGGGGTCATGACTGATACCCTATAGATTTAAGGAATAAAATAATTGTAAATCACAATCCGATCGCCGTCTAAACCCCATGAATCCCACTCCCTTACCTCCTATCTGTGGCTCAGAAGCAGAAATTAGCGCCATTGTCCAAGAACAAACCTCCATTTATCGCTCTGCAACCTGGAATATCAACCAGATTAGTGCTGCCTTTGCTTGTGCCCTGCATATGCACCAACCGACGATTCCCGCAGGGAAAAATGGGGCATTGATCAGCAATTTACACTATATGTTTGAGCATCTCCAAGAAGGAGATAATCACAACGCAGCTCCCTTTGCTTGGTGTTATCAACGGATGGGAGAATTTATCCCAGAATTGGTTAATCAAGGCTGTCATCCACGCATCATGTTGGATTATTCCGGTAACCTGCTTTGGGGATTACAACAAATGGGGCGCGAGGATATTCTAGACTCTCTAAAAATCTTGACAAAATCCCCTTATTCTGATTGTGTAGAATGGTTGGGAACGATGTGGAGTCATGCCGTAGTTCCCTCTACGCCCATTCCCGATCTTAAATTGCATATTCTGGCATGGCAGCATCAATTTAGAGCAATTTTTGGTACAGAAGCTCTAAAGCGAGTTAAGGGATTTTCGCCACCAGAAATGCATCTTCCCAACCATCCAGATACCCTCTTTGAATATATTAAAGCCTTAAAAGAATGTGGCTATCGCTGGTTATTGGTACAGGAACATTCAGTTGAGCGTTTAGATGGCAGCCCTCTGGATCGGGACGATAAATATGTGCCCAATTGTTTAATTGCTCGCAATTCCCAAGGGCAAGAAATCAGTATTATCGCTTTGATTAAAACTCAAGGTTCAGATACGAAGTTGGTCGCACAAATGCAACCCTATCATGAAGCGAAAACGCGCTCTAGAAGAACCTTGGGAAATGTGAATTTGCCTAGTTGTGTCACTCAAATTGCTGATGGTGAAAATGGGGGTGTGATGATGAATGAGTATCCCCGTGATTTTCATCCGGTATGGCATCAGATTAAAGGCAATGGTCAAGAAAATAATGGAGTTGTTGGCTTGAATGGGACAGAATATTTAGAATTACTCGAAAGTGCCGGAGTGAAGCCAGAAGATTATCCCGTTTGTCAGGCTGTACAGCAGCATAGAATCTGGCAAGAATTGGGGGATGATGTGAATCCAGAGAAAGTGCAAGGGATGTTAAATCAATTAAAGGAAAATGACCCCAATTTTCATCTGGATGGAGCCTCTTGGACAAACGATCTGAGTTGGATAAAAGGGTATGAAAATGTCTTAGAACCGATGCATCATTTAAGTGCTTTGTTTCATCAAAAGTATGAGGGTTTAGTAGCCCAAGATTCAACCGTTACTCAACAGGAAGATTATCAACAGGCGCTGCTCTATGTTCTACTGCTGGAAACCAGTTGTTTTCGCTATTGGGGACAGGGAACTTGGACGGATTATGCAAAGATGTTGTACGAGCGGGGAATGGAGATCCTACATGATTAAGAGCGATCGCACTTTTCTGAACAGATGTTAATATCAAAGTAGTATAACCCGATCGCTTGTAAGAATAGAGATTGCCTATGAGTTCTTTTGCCGTCTCTCCTTCTATCCTCCCCACTGCCGAACAACGCCTAGTTTTGTCAGGAGTCAGTTGGCGGCAATATGAACTCTTGTTAGCCACTCTGGGAAATGATTTTCCTAACTTGCGACTGAGTTACCTAGAAGGAGTCCTCGAAATTATGGCCACTTCCGCAGAGCATGAAGAACTGAAAAAAATGATTGGAATGCTTTTGGAAGCCTACTTTCAAGAAGCGCGGATTCGTTTTCATGCTATCGGTTCAGCGACGTTTCGTAAGGAGATGGCGCAAAGAGGACTGGAACCCGATGAGTGTTACTGTCTGGATCATAAGAAAGAATTCCCGGATCTAGCGATCGAAGTGGTCGTCACAAGCGGTATGGTGGATAAATTGCAGATTTATCAAGGTTTGGGAGTCCAGGAAGTGTGGCAATGGAAAGAGGGGAAGTTTTCGTTGTATCACTTGCACTCTACAGGATATGAGGCGATCGCCAAAAGTGAGCTTCTCCCCAACCTAGATGTATCTCTCTTAGCCAGTCATGTCAAACCTAGCGAACAATTCGATGCAGTAATGGATTTTCGCGATCGCCTTCGCCCCTTGAGTTAAAGCTTATTTTATCACTAAAAAACCCGCCGTAGCGGGCAAAACAAACAACAGAGAACAGACAGAGATGAATGATCTTAACTCATACTCAACACCATACCCATCAACGTCTCTAAATGACCGGTACAAGCTTGTACCATCTGATGGGTCATGGGGAGGCTATCGATCACCATTCCCGTACACAATACCATCATATACAAAATCGAATACTTAAACATGGATTTGGCTAACGGCAGATCCTTGGGATTTTGGTATAAAACCCAAGCTTTTTGAAGGAAAATTCCTCCTAAAACCAAAGCAAACCCGCCATAGACTGCTCCACAAACTCCCAAGGGATAAATCAACATCAACGAAACGGGAACCACCAATAAAGAATAGATCCAAATTTGCTCGGTGGTCACTTCTTCCCCTTCTACCACAGGTAACATGGGCACGTTTACAGTGGCATAATCTTCCCGAATCATCAGAGCTAAAGCCCAGAAATGGGGTGGAGTCCAAAGGAAAATTAAGGCAAATAATAACCAAGCTGCCCAACTTAATTCCCCAGTAACTGCGGCCCAACCCACTAAGGGAGGGATTGACCCAGCCGCTCCACCAATGACAATGTTTTGGGGGGTATTGCGCTTGAGCATGTGGGTATAGACGACCATGTAAAAGACAATGCCCATCATGGCCAAAAGAGCGGCTTGCAGATTAGCAAATAGGGTTAATAATCCAAAGGATAATCCAGCCAGAATTAAGGCAAAAATTAGTGCATGTCGCGGTTGGACTTTTCCAGAAGGAAGGGGACGCTTGCGCGTGCGTATCATCGCATAATCAATATCCAGGTCATAAATGCAGTTGAGGGTTTGGGCGGACGCAGCAGCTAAGGTTCCCCCAGTAAGGGTAACGAGTAAGAGGATGGGATCGATTTTGCCTTCTGAAGCAATCCACATACTGGCGGCTGTGGTAATCAGGAGTAGGGGGATAATACGAGGTTTAGTGAGTTGATAGTAATTGCGCCAGGTCTCCAGAAGAGCGTGTTGAACAGAAGAGATGGAAAGTCTTGCGGTGTCTTGCATAGATCGATATGGCGCTTCGCGCTGATATAGGGCATTAGTGATCAAAGAAATGTTTTTCCTACTGGAGATCGGGGAGAATGTGGCGATCGCGAAGCGAAACGGAGTTTTATCGCCTCAGTGATTCGGAGCATTATCGCGCCATGCTAAAACTGAAAAGGCAGTTAAAATCCCCAATAAACATGCGCCAATGGTTTGATGGGCAACTGTTAGGGGTTCCACTTGTAGATGTAACCACAACGTCCCCACTCCCAGCAGAATTTGTAAGACTAAAAGACCTGCTGCATAGTGAATTAAGCGCCGTAGCAGGGGGTGCAGCGCCGGAGTACGTCGGGCCCAGATAATCAGGATAGCAGTGGCGATCAAGGGAGGAAGTACGCCAGCAATATGGCTATGCATAATTGCACAAAGCTGATTTCCGCCTAAGCATTGATGAACGGCCCATTGGGAAGCGACGAGCACTCCTAAAATACTTTGAATGTAGACCAAGCTGGCCGCTACTGTGCCGATCCAGGGCAGTTTCCCGGTTGCTCCTGTGCCGTTATAGGGTAACAATAACATCCAGATGATGACCAGACTGAGGAAGAATAAGAGAGCAGTTCCCAGGTGAGCGGCCACAATATCAAACCGCAAGAGTTGAGTAACTGTGAGGCCTCCAAGTAGTCCTTGGAAGACCACTAGCCCTAAACTCCCAGTTGCAGCCCAGGGTAACCATTGGGGGAGTTCCTGACGATACCACCAGGATAAACCCATGAGGAAAATTGCCCCTAAGCCAATTAAACTGGCATCCAAACGATGGAACCATTCCAGAAATACCTGTAGATTCATCTGTTGGGTTGGCACTAAGGTTCCGTAACACAGGGGCCAATCTGGACAAGCTAAACCCGCATTCATCACCCGAGTCGCGCTACCCACTGCCATTAAAAGTACGGTGGCTACTACAAGCTTGACGACTAAATTGAGGATTCTTTGTTTAGGGTGAACTTGATGCTTGGATTCTATTTGTTCATGGAGAGTGAAATTAGCCATGTCCCTACTCACGTTCGTTTATGCAATAAATTATCAATCCATGTTAAACAATTCGTGAGCGAATGCTCACCAACCGAAAATAGAGGGTAAGACCATTTGGCCTAATGCCACTGGTCTACTACTGTAATCAGGCGATCGCCAATCCCAGCCAGGCTTTTGTTTTTCTTTCGATTCTCAATCATCGGTAATGGGTAAGTGACTCTCTTTGCGTCTGGAGTGTCTCCCCATTCCTGAAAAAAGTATTAAGGATAGCTTAGGATAACGCCTGGATCGAGAAGACCTGCTCTAACGTAAGTAGAGAAGTGAAGATTCTCTTCTTTATAAAAAGGGATCTCATGCTTCAGAACCGCGTGGCTCGCGGGAATAGTCTGTGGAGCGAACATAAACCATAAACTCGCGACTAGGGTGGAGGCAGTTCTCAGAAGCAGAAACCTAAAGCCTCCTGCGGAGGGTAGCTCTCGCTAACGTGAGGTTTCCGCTTCGCGGACATGAATTAGGAATCACCGTGGCAACAGCGCCCGGTGAGGATGTCAAACGTTCAACCCCTTGAAGATGGATCAGCATAATCACTGTGAATATTCCGAGTAACATTATCACCCTAATTGCTGGTATTCTCTTAACTCTGATCAGCCTCTGGTTTGGTCAAAATCATGGTTTGATGCCTGTAGCTGCTTCCGAGGAAGCGCCCTGGATCGATGGACTATTTAATACTATGATGACCATTTCCATCGGTCTGTTCTTACTGGTTCAGGGTATTCTGATCTTTTCGATCGTGCGCTTCCGCCAGCGGCCGGGAGACGAAACGGATGGTCCCCCGATTGAAGGCAATATTCCCCTAGAAATTGTCTGGACAGCAATTCCAGCCATGATTGTTTTAGGCTTGGGGGTCTATAGCTTCGATGTGTATACCAATATGGGCGGACTCGATCCGATGGCATCCCACGATCGTGGTCAACAGGTAGCCCATATAGAGGGAGCTGCGATCGCCGCGTCCCTGTCACAAGAAGCACCGACACTGGAAAAAGCAAATCGTCGAGTGGCGATCGGTATTGGCGCAGATCCCGATGAAATCGGCAAAGCCCCCGATCTCGTTGTGGATGTTCTCGGTCTCCAATATGCTTGGATCTTTACCTATCCAGAAACCGGCATTGTCAGTGGAGACCTACATATGCCTGTAGACCGAGATGTACAACTGAACATTAAAGCTGCTGACGTGATTCACTCCCTGTGGATACCCCAATTCCGGGTCAAACAAGATGCCATCCCCGGTCGGGAAACAGAACTGCGCTTGCGCCCCAGAGAACCGGGAACCTATCCCGTTGTTTGCGCTGAATTGTGCGGTTCCTACCATGGAGGGATGAGAACCCAAACCATCGTTGAATCCGCAGAAGACTTTGACCAATGGGTAAATGAGCAAATCGCCTCAGTGGATGGAGAAAATCTGGGAACCCCAGTAGCCAACCTCTCCTCCGAGGAATATCTAGCGCCCTATACCCAAGAAATGGGTATGGACGAGAGTGCCCTCAAAGCCATGGGCACTATGGGCAATGAACACCATCATTCCCTGTAATCTCAGGTCTAGCTCATTCCTTAAAAGGGGGATTTTTAAGGGAAAAATTGGTTTCCCTATTCCCTATTCCCTATTCCCTATTCCCTAATATCTATGTCACAACCACAAGAATCAGCCGCTGTTGAAGCCTATCGTCCCAGTTGGCGAGATTTCTTAAGCTTCAGCACCGACCACAAAATAATCGGGATGCAATACCTGGTGACCTCCTTTGTTTTCTACATTCTCGGAGGACTCTTAGCCGTTGGTATCCGTACCGAATTAGCCACTCCAGAAGTGGATTTTGTCAGCCGCGAACTCTATAACGGTTTGTTTACGGTTCATGGAACCGTGATGATTTTCCTTTGGATTGTTCCTGCTGGTGCCGGTTTAGCCAACTACCTGGTTCCTCTGATGATTGGGGCTAAGGATATGGCCTTTCCTCGGCTCAACGCTGTTGCCTTCTGGTTAATTATTCCAGGGGGCATTTTGTTGATGTCAAGTTTCTTTGTTGGCGCTCCTGGAGCAGGCTGGACTGCCTATCCTCCCTTAAGTACGACAGGCGATAAGGCAGGGGAATTCATTTGGATTATCAGTGTGCTGTTGTTGGGAACCTCTTCCATTCTGGGGGGGATCAACTTCATGACCACAATTGTGAACATGAGAATGCCTGGCATGGGGATTTATGATATGCCCCTATTTTGCTGGGCAACTGTTTCCGTTTCCATCTTAATTTTGATGTCTACCCCGGTTTTAGCGGGCGCACTGGTCCTGTTAGCCTTTGACTTAATGGCGGGGACTTCTTTCTTTAATCCCACCGGTGGCGGCGATCCGATTGTCTATCAGCACCTGTTCTGGTTTTATTCCCATCCAGCGGTGTACATCATGATTGTCCCCCTGTTTGGTGTAATTTCAGAAATTATTCCCGTGCATTCACGTAAACCTATCTTTGGGTATAAGGCGATCGCCTACTCCAGTCTCGTCATCAGTTTCCTGGGCTTGATTGTTTGGGCCCACCATATGTTTACCAGCGGCACTCCCGGATGGTTGCGGATGTTCTTCATGGTTGCCACCATGATCATCGCCGTACCTACTGGAATCAAAGTCTTTAGCTGGATCGCCACCCTTTGGGGCGGTAAAATTCGGCTCAACAGTGCCATGCTATTTGCCCTCGGCTTCGTTTCCCTCTTCGTGGTGGGTGGCTTAAGCGGCATCATGTTAGCCTCTGCCCCCTTTGATATCCACGTTCACGATACCTATTTTGTCGTCGCCCACTTGCACTATGTCCTATTCGGGGGCAGTGTTTTCGGCATTTATAGTGCGATTTATCACTGGTTCCCCAAAATGACCGGCAGAATGCTCAATGAGACCTGGGGTAAAGTACATTTTGTACTAACATTCCTCGGCTTTAACCTTTGCTTCCTCCCCATGCATTGGTTAGGCTTACAAGGAATGCCTCGCCGGGTAGCCGAATACGATCCTCAATTTGCCACCATTAATATGGTGTGTACAGTGGGTTCAATTCTTCTCGCTATCTCCACCTTGCCTTTCTTAATTAATGCCACTTGGAGTTGGTTAGCTGGCTCTGTTGCACCGGCTAATCCTTGGAATGGCTTAACCCTAGAATGGTTAACCGCTTCTCCACCGCCAGTGGAAAATTTCTTAGAACCCCCCGTTCTTTGGTCTGGCCCCTATGATTATGGGATTGATACTGAAGAATCAGAAGAGGAAAAATCGGTGGATGAATTGTTAGCAGAAATGAAACCCTCTGCTTAGTTGGGCACGGAAACTAGAAACCGGGTTTCTACGAAAATCTGGCATAGAATCGCAAAACTTGCCAGAAACCCGGTTTCTCCCAACGCCCCATTCCCTATTCCCTATTCCCTAATTGGAGGATTTTTGTATGCAAAGTTCTGCTGAAGCCACAGCAACTGTAATGGGATATGCCGAAGAAACTCACGGGGTATCCCATCATGAAGAACATCCAGATCATCGCATATTCGGGATTCTGATGTTCCTGATTGCGGAGTCGATGATCTTTTTGGGATTGTTTGCCGCTTATCTTACGTTTAAGCTCACCTCACCCGACTGGCAACCGGAAGGCACAGAACTGGAATTGCTTCTACCTGGCATTAATACCATCATTCTGATTTCCAGTAGTTTTGTCATTCATAAGGCTGGGGATGCGATTAAAAATAAAGGTGATGAAAAAGGACTCCGACTCTGGTTTGGAATTACTGCCCTCATGGGAATTGTGTTCCTCATCGGACAGTTGTATGAGTATTTCCATCTCAGCTTTGGCTTAACCGATAATGTGTTTGCCAGTACGTTTTATGTGCTGACAGGCTTCCATGGTTTACACGTTTTGTTCGGATTAGTGTTAATTTTGGGTGTATTGTGGCGATCGCGCGTTTCCGGTCACTATTCCCAAGAGTCCCACTTTGGTGTAGAAGCCGCCGAGATTTACTGGCACTTTGTTGATGTGGTCTGGATTGTCCTGTTTACCTTGTTATATATCCTGTAGATAATCCACTATTTGCCCACATCATGTTGGAAAAACAGGGTTTTTGGCAAAAACCCTGTTTTTCCTTTTTCCTATTGCTATTCGTGCCTATTGCCAAATCATAACCTAATCGTCCTTACTCGCTCATTCACTGCTATCGTAAAGAAAAAAGGCTAACATCAACCCTTCGTATAACCATTGATCAATTGAATAATCCCTTGATCGTCAAATTCATCCAGTTTTTGCATGATTTGCTGACAAAATCCATGATAACCGATATTGTTTTTTTGAATCGCTTTTACCTCTATTTCAATAGCCTCAATATCGCCAATTTTCGCCACTTCAATAATTTTTTCCAACGATTCTAGAGGCGGGATTTCTTGTGATTTTGGAAGATTGATCGGTTCAACAGCCGGGTTGGAAGGGACTAGAGAGCGAGTTTCCCAGTCCAAATATAGATACTTTTTCAACAGAGAAAACAATTGCTGAAAATCAATCGGTTTACTCAAGAAATCATCACACCCAGCCTCAAGACTGGCGACTTGATCTTGACTTAAGACGCTGGCACTCGAAGCAATAACCGTGAGCCCTTCAAACTGGGGTTGAGTGCGAAGTCTACGGGTCATTTCAAAACCATCTAAAATGGGCATGACTAAATCGGTAATAATCAGATCGGGATGGAATATTTGTGCTTGAGCTAATCCCATTTCTCCATTGGACGCTTCGCAACAGTCAAAACCTAGAGAGCGCAACATTTCTCGTAGCATTTGTCGATTGACTTCCTTATCATCAACAATCAGCACTTTGCGTCGGTGGCCAACATAGCCTACAATTTCGTTCTGTTCTTGATGAATAACGGTGCCCCAAGATTCAGCCCTAGGTAGTTCTAAATCAAACCAAAATTGACTCCCTTGACTAAGGATACTGGTGACTTGAATTTCGCTGCCCATCAAGCGTACAATTTGTTGGCTAATGGCTAAACCGAGTCCAGTCCCTTGGGCTTGTTGACTTTTCGAGCCGACTTGTTCAAAGGGCAAGAATATTTTTTGTACTTGCTCTAAGCTCATGCCCACTCCGGTATCTTGGATGCTAAATCTTAACCAGAGGTTTTTTTCGGTAGTTGTCGGTAAGTCTTCAAGGGGATAAACTTGTAAGATGGTGCGCCCTTGATGGGTAAACTTAATCGCATTTCCTAAGAGATTTAAGAGGACTTGACGCAAACGTTTATCATCTGCCATTACGGCCTTGGGTAGTCCTGGGTGTTCGCTATATTGAAATTGAATTCCTTTTTTATCTGCACGAACTCTAGACATTTCTGCGATACCCGAAAGAAAGGCTGGCAAATGAAATTCCTGGGGAATGAGGTCGAGTTTGCGGGCTTCAATTTTGGCTAAATCGAGGATATCGTTGATCAGATTGAGTAAGTGAGTTCCACATTGTTCAATAATTTCTATTCCGTGGCGTTGGGTATTGAGGTCTTGGGTACGTTCCATGATTTGGGTATAGCCGAGAATGCCGTTGAGGGGAGTTCGCAGTTCATGACTCATGTTGGCGAGAAATTCACTTTTGGCTTGATTGGCTTCATCGGCAGCGACGCGAGCTTGCTCGAGTTCTTGGGTATAGATACTGATGCGCTCTACTAGTTGGTTAAAGGCTTGGGCAACGGTGGCAACTTCATCTTGGGTGGTGACTTGGCAACGGAGGTTAAAGTTAGACTGTTGGGTAATTTGGGTGGCAACTTGTTCTAGGGACTGGAGGGGACGAGCGATCGCCGAACTGGTTAAGAAAACCAGTAAACTAGAGAGGAGGAGAGAACTGGCAATACTGACAACAATAATCCACCGCCGCAGATATTCGGCTTGTATGCGTTCATGTTCTGCTCTGTGATATTGGTTATCAATGACTTCTTCAATCCAAACCAAATTTTCTAGCAAGCGGTCAAATTCAATTTCAATTTTTGTGGCTTCTTGGGAGGTGAGAGTATTGATAATTGTTTGCCGTGCGGGTGCAATTTGGTTGGCGGTGAGACTAGGGGGGTCAAGTTGTTGCCAAAGTTTGAGAATGAGAGCTTTATACTGTTGGGTTACCTGACGATATCTGGCTAGGGTGTCTTGCAATTTTGGCAGATCGACATCGGAAGCGCAAGCATAGTTTTGCAAAAACTGCTCAAAGGCTTGGTTTGCTTTTTCTACCCGGTTGATATCAGCAATAAATTTATCCGCTTCATAGCTAAACCAAATTGTATCTCCGAGGATGCCAATGAGTCTTTGGGGATGTAAGCGGATGGCGAGGATGGCATTTTCCTGATCTTTTAAGAGCAGTTGTTGGCGCGAGGCGATCGCCAATTCTTCATTTGCTCTATGCTGATAATATTCTCCAATAAACAGCCCAGCTAAGGAACCACAAATGGCAACTCCCAAGGAGAACCCATATCCGATCGCAATTTTCTGACCAATACTCAGATGATTGATCTGCTTGACTACCCGATCCCTGAAGGATGAGTTAGTCCACCACTGGTTTAATCGATCAATCATCGTCCAACGTAGGGAGTTACTGACTATTGCTATACTCAAGCCTTCTGAGATCGAAAAAGACCAATTACCTTAGAGGAAATTCCCTTCTCCGATCGCGCGATACACATTGCGTATCATATCGTAATCTCGATCGTCTACAGCAATTAATGTAGAGGCTTTATACTTACTTTTGTTGGCTGTGGTAAACCCTAAAGCTCTTACGATTGTCTCTTGATCGGCTAAGATGCGATCGCGCAGATTTTCTACTTCCTCTGGTTTCATCCGACTATTGACAATTAATACATCACTGGGTAGAGCAGGCCCCTTAGCTAAGAGGCGAAACTCACTAGGAGAAACCCCTTCTGCTTCTAAAAAGTCTTCATAATCGGTAATTGGCCCCGCCCAAGCCTCTACTGCCCCATTTTTTAGTGCGGCTAAGGAGCCTTCTCGACCTAACATTTTGACTTGATAATCAGTTTTGGGATCGAGTCCCGCACTGACAAACATATCAGTTGGCCCTAAATGACCGCTAGTAGAACCTACTTTGATCATGGCAATGGTTTTCCCTTGTAGATCTGGGATCGATTGTACTGGCGAGTTGGGGGGAAGGGCGATCGCTGCATGATAATTCGGTCGAGTAATGCCAATCACAGGAATGGCATTTGTCCGAGCGCGAATTAACACATATTCAGAAGGCCCAATAATTGATAGATCTACTGCTCCTGCTTGCAAGGCTGAAGCAACTTCTGTATAACTATCAACTGCATAAAATTCTACCGATTTCCCAAAGCTTTCCTCTAAGGCAACCCGAAAGGGTTCATAGTCTCTTTTGAGGTCTTCAAGTCCTTGAACATCGCTAATGGCTAATTTTAAGGGGGCTACAGAAGCATTGTCCACAGGGATGGTATTATCTGAAGTCTGCCGGCTTGCGGCACAACTAACCAACAGTCCGAGGGAGAAGGTTAGGAAATAACGTCTTTTCATGGTCTTCAACCCAGTTATCCTCTCAAGGAGAAAAAACGAACATAGATGGCCCCAGTATAGAAGATGGATTCTCTAAGTGAGGTTATCGTTTGGATAAGAGATGGATAGGGCGTGGGGAGAGGGAACGGCTATAAGTGTTAAGGATTAAGGGTTAATTGCTTTCGTCCATAGGCACTGAGGGCATCGATCGCACTCACCATGGCTAAAATCAATAACAAAATTGTGGTTAAGCGGGAAAAATCTAACAGTTTCAGGCTCACCAGCACTTCATAACCGATTCCTCCTGCACCGACAATACCGAGAATGACAGAGGAGCGCACGTTAAATTCCCACAGGTAGAGCGTAATACCAATGAGTCCGGGGAGGGCTTCGGGAAGAACGGCAAAAATAAATGTCCGCAGGCGATCGGCTCCTGTTACTTCGATCGCCTCTATCGGCTCTAATGGCAAAGTTTCTAGAACTTCAACATAGAGCTTGGCCATCGATCCAGTTGTATGAAAAGCGACTCCTAAGACTCCAGCAAAGGGGCCTAATCCGACAATGGAGACGAAAAAGAGGGCAAAGATAGCTGTATCAATACCCCGCAGAAGATTGAGTAGCAAACGCAAGACGGGAGCGAGTTGGGGAATGGGAGAGAGGGGTCGAGCGATACAGAGGGAGAGGGGAATAGCAGCGATCGTGGCGGTGAGGGTTCCCATAATGGCGATCGCCAAAGTTTCAGCCGTAGCAATTAAAAAATCGGGTAACTCCGCAAAATCTGGGGGCCAAAGTCGCGTTAACCAGTTCCCCAAGCGCGGTAAACCCGCCCAAAAGTCTGCTGGAGAGATTTCCGATAACCGCCAACTAGCGATTAAAACGGCGATCGCCACGACTCCCCAAAATCCTTGTTTCAGCAGTCGCCCCAAACTGCGCTGCTCTTGCTCATGGGTATTGAGAATAGACTCCCACTTGGAGAAAGAATGGAGCGATCGCGGTTCTAGTTTAGTCATTGATAATTATCCCAATTACCCATTACCAGCATTAGAGCTTACCGACCGATTTACCGGCTGCTTGGATGGGTGAATAGTTACTGCCATCGGAAGGCACAAACCCGGTATAGTTTTCCGGTAATAAAGTTTGTGCTTCTTCTGCTGAAAGATTTGCTAACTGTTGTTGCAATTGAGCTTTAAGCTCTGGAGGTAGTCCACCACGCACGGCAATGGGATCGTTGGGGAGAGGATCGGATTGCCAGATGATTTTCAGTTGGGAGCGGTCGATGCGTCCGGTGCTATTGAGGACATCTATATTCCGGTCATAGTCAGAGGCAATGTCAACTTGACCTTCTAAAACGGCGATCGCCTGAGCTGCGTGGGATGCCCCTTCATTATAGTCAAATACAGCTTCTGGATCGAGTCCGCGTCGCTTAAATTCTCCTTGGGGAATCAGCCAGCCGGATGTAGAGCCAACGTCGGCTAAACTGAGTTTAAGTTTGGGGCCGTTCTGACTTTGGGCGATCGCTTCATCGAGGGTATCAAAGGGCGCATCCGCTTTAGCCATGAGAATAGAGTAATAAACCGGTTGTTCTTTATATTTTACGGTGGCGATCGCTTCAATCGACGGATCATTATGGTTGGCCAAGACATAGCCCCACGGGCCTAACCAGGCTACATCTAAGGTCCGCGATCGCAAGGCTTCGGAAATTCCCACCCAGTCTTCCGTCACCGTCACATCAGCTTTAAGATTTATTCCTTCTGCCAGTTGGTTAAATAACGGCTCAAATTGGCTTCGGTTTTCACCGGGAGTTGGAAAATACGGCCCAACGCCAAATTTCAATTCTGTCAGTTGAGCATTATCAGGATTAGATTGACTACAGGAGATAATGGTGATTAGGGTTAAACACCCCAGTAAAATCTGCTTGATCCAGCGTTGCATAAAATCGATCAGTTTGTAGGACATCATTTAGACCAAACCTACTTAACCGGTCTGGTCAGGAATTAATCTATTCATTGAATACCTAATTTTCCTGAGTTTACGCTGAGAATATCATCCGATCAAATCCCTAGTCCTCCGTGAAAATCTTGCCCACGTCCCTCTTTCTTGCAGAAGGTTCATGGAGTAATTATCTAATTATAATTAACCAGATGACTAGTATAATCATTTTTTACATTACTTAATTTTTCTTCGAGTTCAGAGCATTGCTCATAGAGCATGGCTCGATATCCGCTATTAATGGGCATAACCACGGCCTTAAATCCTTCACCTTTGATCGTCACTTTTTGACATCCTTCTAAACCCAGAAAAGAAGCCATCAACAGTTTCAGGGAGATCGCCTGGAAAATGACTCTGGCCCAATCTACCTTGAGACTTTTGTTGAGTACAACATAGTCATTCAGGATGCCATGGCGGTCAAAATAAGCAACAATGCTGATGTACCGCTTTTTGCGAGGAGACTGTTGGTAAATGTCAAACTTCCTTAATGGATTTTGATGAACAATCATGGTGTTAAGTTAAAAAAAGTTAAGTTTTTAGGGAAAAAAATTTCAAAGATTGAATTTTAAAGAAACTGAGACTCCTGACACCCATTTTTTCTAGGACAAAGGAAGCTCCTAATATTGTCTCTCTTTTAGCATACAGTATTTTTTAGATTAAGTTTAGTTTTCAGGAATAACTATACAGGGAAACTAAGAATCACTAATCTTATTTAAGTTTTCCTACATATTTTATTTTTTGAAGAGTGAATGTACTGAAAAATCTAAATATAAATTAATTTTTTGCCCTATACAATAACCAGGGGTTTAAGCTCCTTGTCAAGGGCAAGATCATACAGTAATGATATACAGCGCTTTGCGCTGTTATGAGGGACAGTGTTGAATCCTCAAAGCTATGTACCAAAAGCTTATTCCCTATTCCCTATTCCCTAGCGCTTTGCGCTAGGGAATAGGGACAATACTTGTATTGCTTAGAATCTAATGCTTCAAGCTTTACTGCTCCAGAAGAGAGAGGTACTATAGAAAGGGAAGGGAGAATTAGGACATTTTCTGTTCCTCATTCCCTGTTTCTTAAACCCATAATTTAGCTATCCTAACTTAACAAGTTCCTTGCTATATAAAAGCGATCGCTTGCTAAACTTAGAAGCGATCGCTTTTCAGGAAAATACTCCAGTAGGGTCCGTTCATGATTCCCCCTACTGGCTAAGGTTTTGAGTCAAGTTAACCGGCTGTCGTGGCTGCACTGACGGCTTCCTTAAGTAATTCCACTTTATCGGTTTTTTCCCAGGGCAGATCTAAGTCATTGCGGCCGAAATGACCATAGGCGGCTACATCTTGATAGAAACGTCCTCCCCGTTCCTGGGGTAGGGTACGCAAACCAAAGGTTTCAATAATTCCCGCTGGACGGAATTCAAAGACCTTTTGGGCTGCTTCTAGCAATTGGTCATCATCGACCTTACCCGTCCCAAAGGTTTCAATCATAATGCTCACGGGACGAGCGACCCCAATGGCATAACCCAATTGCACTTCACATTTTTCTGCGAGTCCTGCTGCAACGATATTTTTAGCTGCATATCGGCAAGCATAGGCAGCAGAACGGTCTACCTTAGTGGGGTCTTTACCGGAAAATGCGCCGCCACCATGACGAGAATAGCCACCATAGGTATCAACAATAATTTTACGTCCAGTTAGACCCGCATCCCCTTGGGGGCCACCAACTACAAATTTACCGGTAGGATTAACAAAATATTTGGTTGCACTGTTGGGTTTGATCTCTAAATCAGAAAATGAGGGAAGCACCACGGCATCCCAGAGATCTGCTTTAATTTTTTTCTGAATTTCCGTGTTGTCAGTCACTTCACCGATGGTGGCTGCATGTTGGGTGGAAATCAACACGGTATCAATAGCAACAGGCTTACCGTCTTCATAGGCAACGGTCACCTGGGTTTTACCATCAGGACGCAGATAGGAGAGTTGCCCTGTTTTGCGGACTGCGGCTAACCGACGAGAAATGCGGTGAGCCAAACTAATAGGCAGGGGCATTAATTCGGGGGTTTCGTTGCAGGCAAAGCCAAACATCAACCCTTGGTCTCCTGCACCCGTGGAGTCAAAGCGCTCTTCACTCGACATTTCCCGCTGTTCGGCGGCAGCATCAACTCCTTGAGCGATGTCAGGAGATTGGGCATCAAGGGCAACTAGGACGGAGCAACTGTTGCTGGTGAAGCCGCCTTCACTATGCACATAGCCAATTTCAGCAATTTTTTTCCGCGCCAGATCAATGTAGTTGACTTGGGCTTGGGAGGTGATTTCACCAGTGATTAAGACTAATCCAGTATTGACAGCCACTTCGGCGGCTACGCGGCTGGCAGGGTCTTCGGCCAGCAGAGCGTCAATGATGGTATCTGAGATTTGATCGCAGATTTTATCGGGATGGCCTTCAGTTACAGATTCTGAGGTAAATAAATAGCGACGAACCAAGGAAAAATCTCCTTTTGTTTAATGAGGTTGAACTCGAATCAAGTGATTTTATCTCTTGTCTAAGAGAGCCTACAGAAACTAGGAACTGGTTTCCATAAAGTTGATTCAATTGTGTAGAGTCAGAAAATCCTTAACTCCAGCTAACATCCCAATTTAACCGATCGCTTGTATTTCGTCTAATTTGGCGATCGCCACATCCGCTTTGTCTAGATTCGGTCGTCGGCTCCATCCCCAAGCTACACCAATGCTTCCGGCGGCTTGGGCATTGCGCGCCATGGTAAAATCTCCCGGAGCATCACCCACCATCAGCACCTCTTGGGGAGAGACTCCTAACTGTTCGCAGGCAGACCAAAATACTTGGGGATTGGGTTTGGTTAGGTGGGGTTCTGCTCCTTGAATAATTTGAATATAGTCGCTGAGTTGATAAAAATCGAGAAATTTTTCTATGTTTTCACGGATATCGGAGGAGACTACGCCTAATTTTAGATGCGATCGCCGCAAACGGTCGAACACTTCGGCCACTCCAGGCAGTACTACTGTTTCTTTAGCCTTATTCTGCATGACCCGATCTGCTTCCTGGAACGCTTGGTTAATGATTTCCAACGATTCCAGCCAACACCGTCCCGTTTCAGCCACATAAGCCGCTGCTGCAATTTTATTTTCTTGACGACTCCCCACAGCGGTTAATCCGGCTGGATTAAACCCCTGTTCGTCCACCCCAAAGGCCATCAGTAGCGGTTCTCCGACTCCAGGGATTTGGGCATCAATAAGGCGCGCTCTTCGCTGGGCCAGATGGCGTAGATAAGGTTCTGAGTGGGCCAGGGTTCCATCCTTATCGAATAGGATAGCGCTGATGTTCTCAAACTGGCGATCGTGACATACAACCGTTACCATACTTCGACTCCGTATTCCCTAGCGCGAAGCGCCATAACCAAAAGTTGGGTGGGACTCGCCCACCCACACCAGGGTCTCATAGCTCCTTCCTTGGTTTCTATTCAGCAGCCGCTAACTGTTCTTCTGGGATTTCTGAAACCGTTTCTTCCGGCTCCGATGCCTCAGCCTCATTTTCTACCTGGGGTTCTGCTGGGCCTTCTTCTACAGCCTCAACCGACTCTTGTGTCTCTTCTGCTGTCCCTTCCTCTACAGGAGTTTCAGCCGTTGGAGTCGAGTCTTCTTGAGGAAGTTCAATCCCTTCCGCTTGGGCGCGGAGTTTTTGACGATAGCGCTCGGCCATTTCTTCGGCTTTATCGTAAACCAAATCGGGATTCTTAACCATATCGCCCGGTTCAGGTTCGAGTTGCTTAGTAGACAGAGAAATCCGGCCTCGCTCGGCATCCAAGTCAATAATCATCACTTTGATCTCATCATTGACATTGAATACACTGTGGGGCGTATCGATATGGTCGTGGGAAATCTCTGAAATGTGCAGCAAACCGCTGACTCCACCGATATCGATGAATGCTCCATAAGGTTTGAGACCGCGTACCATTCCTAAGACGACTTCGCCCACTTCCAAGCGGTTCATCTTGCGTTCTACAAGCGCTCTTCTGTGGCTGAGAACCAAACGATTGCGGTCTTCATCCACTTCCAAGAATTTTAAGGGTAATTCTTCACCCATTAAATCTTCTTTCGGTTTGCGGGTGCTAATATGGGAGCCAGGAATAAATCCCCGAAGTCCTTCAATTCTCACTAAGGCTCCACCTCGGTTTGTGGCGAATACCTGGGCCCTGACCGTTGCATCTTCTGCTTGCAGTTGCCGGACTCTTTCCCACGCTCTCATATATTCGATGCGGCGAATGGAGAGGGTCAGTTGTCCATCTTCATTTTCATCGGTAAGGATGAAGAACTCACGGGTTTCATTAGATTGTAAGACTTCATCTGGGGTATCGATGCGGTTAATAGACATTTCCTGAATGGGAATGTATGCTGCGGTTTTCGCGCCGATGTCAATCAGAGCGCCCCTTGGCTCCAGACTGAAAACCGTACCAGCTACGGTATCGCCGGGGCTAAAATGATAGTCATATTTATCGAGCAGTGCAGCAAAATCTTCGTGCGTAAAACCGATGTCTGTAGCCATTAATTCCTGATTGACCATGCGAATGATTTCCTAGTAATTATCTCCGTATCTTTTGCTGGGGTTTACAGTGGGGACGCATTTTCGCAGCCTCCAAACCTCTACAAGGGGGTTTTACCAGTTACCCTGGGAATAACCCGAATCTGCTTATAACACAGACATTCTATAATACCCTATTTTTGTATTTCCATACCAGTCCCCTAGTCTAAAACTTGTTGAGGGGGAGTCTTAGAAAAAGATAGGGGAGAGGGTGAAGATGGGGCGCAATCAAGCCATCTCCTCATACATCAAAATGCTCTCAATGAGCTGTATTCCTTGCTTAGGAAGGATTCGAGGTCGGGATTTGCCGCATGAGGGTGGCCATTTCTAGGGCATTCATGGCATAATTCCAACCCAGGTTACTTTTAATTCCAGCTCGTTCTAAGGCTTGTTGTAGGGTATCGGTGGTAAGGATACCAAAGATAACCGGGACTCCGGTTTGAAATCCAGCCGCAGCGATGCCTTTGGAAACTTCAGCCGATACATAGTCAAAATGGGGGGTATCGCCTCGGATCACGGCTCCTAAACAAATGATGGCATCATATTGATTGGCGATCGCCATTTGCCGAGCTACTAGGGGGATCTCAAAACTCCCTGGAACCCAGATATAATCGACTTGAGTCCCATTGGGATCGATATCTACCCCATGTCTTTTTAAGCAATCTTGACACCCAGTGAGCAGTTTTCCAGTGACGAGGTCGTTAAACCGACCAATAATAATGGCAAACCGCAGTCCCTCGGTCTGAGTAAATGTTCCCTCAAAAACGGTCATAGTTATAGCACTTTGCGCGGTAATCGGTAATCGGTAAGGGGAGAACTATTTTTCACGGTAGAGTCCCCATTTCTAAGGCTTGCTCTCATCCAACTTTTCAAGTCATTGCCCTTGAAAAGGCTGATCTCTAGGAAGGGACAACAGTTAGTCTCAAAGATAACTAAGGATTGCCCCATGCCCAGAATCTTAAACAACAAAAAAATTCAAGATGCCAACCAGGACAACCAGGGCTGCCCAGAAGCCAGAACCAACATACAGCAAGGGTTTAGATTGTTCCCAGTTTTGGGGGAGAGCATAGGCAACGGGAACAGCCACGACTAAGACAAAGGATAAAAGAACTAAGGCAAATAGGGATAGTTGAAATAGAATTGACATAATGTACTCTCCTAACACGAGCAAGCAAATGGGTTAAGCCAGGTATGGCCTTTGTTTTACTATAGTGCCTCATGGCACCAAGCAAAAGAGTTTTGGCGGCTGGGGCGATCGCATCAGTAGGCAATCTGTGGCCAAACTCGTCATACTAGAGTTTAGAGTGGCTCAACCCTGCTTCTCCCGTTCCTCTGTGCTAATCTAAAATTTATGACTCGAACCAGCTCAAGACGCAAATCAACCGGTAATTTTGGCCCTAAATCTTCTCCATTTAACTATACGTTGGTGGCTTTGATGGGAGGGATCTTTGTTCTGGGGATCGGGATTGGGATCGCCTTTAGCTCCACCACTACTCTATCCCCGGAAAATGTGGCTTCCCGTGATTTTATCGATCGCAGTGCCCCCGATCCAGAATTATGTGTCAAATTTGGAGCGAGTGCGATGGTTATGGATGCTCGCCTGTATGTTACCTTAAACCCCTTTAGTGTGTATATCTCTCAACCGGCGATGCAACCGGGATGCGTACTCCGGCGCAATAACTGGGTGATTTTGGAACAGCGCAATCTCCTGCCCCGTGATAAGTTTAATGATTGTAAGAATCGGATGAATACCTTTGCTTATACGGGCAGTATTGACAGTAACCCGAAGGTCAATTGTGTGTATCAAAATGATAGTGCTGAAAACTTCTTCCTCAGTCAGCCCGGACTTAATCCTGGAGGAACGGCTCCAGAGAGCGATCGCTTTTAAGAGACTTCTTGCAGAAGTCCTGTCCAAGAGTTTTAATGATTTTTCTTAAGTACTGTGAGTGACGGAAGCTTAAAATAAACCTAAAAAATCCCTTCCGACTCAAAAAATATGATACCCCTGTCCGTAAATCAAGATTTATTGTACAGGGGTTTAAACATTGTGTCCTATGAAATTCGCTATAAACCCGCATTCGCGGCTGTGTTTGTCACCCTGAACCCTGGAGAACAAATCATTGCTGAAGCAGGAGCGATGACGAGTATGGATGCTGCATTATCCATGAAAACCGAGTTTTCTGGGGGCTTTTTCTCTGCCCTACTGCGGAAGTTTTTCGGAGGAGAATCCCTATTTGTCAATCGCTTTCAAAATAAGACCCAAAAGCCTTTAACTGTAGTATTTACTCAATCCTTAATTGGCGATATTGAATGTGTCAAATTAACGGGAAATGCCCTTTGTTTACAACCGGGGGCTTATATCGCTAGCGATCCTAATATTCAATTAGGGGTACGTTGGGCTGGTTTTGCCAGTTGGTTTGCTGGAGAGGGACTCTTTAAGTTGAAAGTAAGCGGTAGCGGAAAAGTTTTTTTTGGTGCTTATGGTGGCATCTCCCAACAGAGTGTATCGGGAGAATTTATTGTTGATAATAGCCATTTAGTTGCCTATAGTCCCAATATCAAAATGAGTATTGGTTTATCAGGGGGCATTTTTAGCTCAATCGCTTCTGGAGAAGGCTTTGTTAATCGTCTAAAAGGAAAAGGCGTGATTTACCTGCAATCGAGAAGTCTGAGTGGTTTGGTCAGTTTTTTACGTCCGAAAGTCCGCAATTAAGAGATGATTTAATTATAGCTTATGGATATTCAATTACTAAAGCAGCCTGATAGTGCGATCGCCAAAGTTACACTCAACAGTGGCGAAGAAGTCATTGCTCAAGCTGGAGCAATGGTAGCAATGAGTGCTTCTATCAACACCAGTACTACCCTCCGCCAAGGAAAAGGGGGCGGAATTATGGGAGGACTCAAGCGCATGTTAGGCGGAGAATCCCTCTTTTTAAGTGTATTTCGATCGCCCACTCCTAATGGTGAAGTTTTTCTAGCTCCTACACTGATGGGAGATGTCATGGTTTACGAGATGACAGGACAAGAATTAGTGGTACAAGCCGCCTCTTATTTAGCTTGTGCGTCTGATGTGATTATTGACATTGGCTTTGAAGGCTTAAAATCCTTATTTTCAGGTGAAGCCATTTTTTGGCTAAAAATCTCAGGGATAGGTCCCGTAATTCTTACCTCATTTGGTGGAATTTATGAGATTGATGTCAATGGGGAATATATTGTAGATACGGGGCATATTGTCGCCTTTGAACGGAGTTTAGATTTTGAAATTGGTAAAGCCAATTCTAGTTGGTTGGGTGCATTTTTTGGGGGAGAAGGATTTATTTGTCGATTCAAAGGCAAGGGAAAAGTGTACTGCCAAACCCATAATTCAGGTAGCTTTGGATTGACGGTAGGATCGCAATTGCCTGAGCGTAGATAATGGCCAATCATCCTAGTGCCGCGATCGCTCTTAAGCGCTAAAGCGCAACAACGAAGGAAAAGGTACAAACGGGTTTTTCCTATTCCCTATTCCCTATTCTCTCCTCTAGCAACAGCCTTAACTTGTAACCCATTACCCATTATCATGTCACAATTTACTTATCAAATTGACCATTCCCCAGCTTATGCCTCCCTGGTGTTGAATTTACGTCCCCAACAGAAGGTATTAGTTGAAGCTTCTGCCATGGCAGCCATGGATAGCAGTATCACTATGCAGTCAAAAATGAAGGGCGGTATGCTCAAAAGTGTGGGCAGAATGTTAGGGGGTGAGTCTCTGTTTATTAATGAATTCACAGCAGAAAAAGCGGGAGGATCGTTATATATATCTCCTGGAGTGCCAGGAGATATTCAGTATTATGCCCTCGATGGCAGTAAGGGGTTGATCGTACAATCTTCTGGGTTTGTGGCTTGCAGTGAGACGATCGATATAGACACCAAGTTTCAAGGAGTAAAAGGCTTTTTCAGCGGTGAATCTTTGTTCCTGTTACGAGCCAGTGGAGCCGGTGATTTTTGGTTTAGTTCTTATGGAGCAATTATCGAAATTCCGGTGGAAGGAGCTTATGTCGTTGATACGGGTTATATCGTTGCTTTTGAGGACACTTTGCAGTATAATGTGGAGATGATTGGCGGATTGAGTTTTAAGAGTTTGAAAACGGGAATTTTAGGGGGAGAAGGTCTAGTTTGTCGCTTTAGTGGACAAGGACGATTGTGGATTCAAACCCGTGGAGTTTATCCGTTACTCAACTTTTTATATCCGTTTCGTCCGGTTAAAAGTAGTAGCTAACGATGAGCGATCGCAATCCTCCCACCAGCAACCGTCAGTTACTGATTCTCGCCGGTCTATTTTTACTGGCGATCGCCCTTACTATTTGGGTAGGAATGGCGATCGCTGATTTCGCCATTACCCGAATTCCCATCAGCGTTGAGCAACAGTTGGGGAGTGTTATTATTCCTATATATGAGCAGCAAGCAGAAGACTCCGTAGAGCAAGACACCCTTAACGAACTGCTCGATCGCTTAGAAAGCCATTTAGACGAGAGCGATCGCGACTATCGGCTATTGTATATTAATCAACCCACGGTGAACGCGATCGCCATTCCTGGGGATGTCGTCATCATCTTCCAAGGGTTACTCGAAAACATCCAATCCGAAAACGAACTCATGATGATTCTCGGTCATGAATTAGGGCATTTTGCCCATCGAGATCATTTAAGACGGTTAGGGCGTACCTTAGTCATTCGTCTAGCCATTTTTACCCTATTTGGTAATATTGATTGGCTCAATGATGCCAGCACTTTGCTCGTCGCAATTAGCAATTCTCGTTATTCCCAATCTCAGGAAACTCAAGCCGATCGATTTGGCCTCACCCTACTCTATCAAACCTATGGTCATGTGGCTGGCGCGACCGACTTTTTCAGCCGCTTAAGCCAAGATGCCACTCGCAATTGGGATTTTCTCACTAGCCACCCCGCACCGAAAAAACGAATTAGTGCCCTAGAAGAAGAGATTCAACAACAGAATTATCCCCTCCAATACAAGCAACCCCTACCCCATCCATTAAAAATTAAAAATTAATTGTTTTGCGTCATAAATCCATTGTGCAACTTTATCCACCGACGGACAAAGATCCCGGCGCTGCATAAGAGAAACTTGCAATTTCAGGACTTGACGGTGCAATTGATGGGCAGACATTTGGGAGAGTTGAACAACTGAAGCAACTCCCGCATGGAGCAACAAGCCATTATATTCACAACCGACACTTTTGATTCTAGCTAAATCAGACAAAGCAATCCATTTATTCAAAACTTGGAGAGGCAAATGCAATTTTTGACCGTATTGGATGCGCTTTGGCATGGGAGTCATTTTTTTGAGCAGATCGCCAGTTGTGTTGACCCCTAAATCTGATAGTTGGCTTTGGTGTTTGGTACTGAGTCCAGGTAATTGTTCTAGAGGCCAAATGCAAGGGGAGCTTCGTTGAGTAGAGGATGGAGGTTTCATGGTGAGGAGGGATGAAAATAGGGATAATTCTAAGTTATCCGATCAAAGGAGCTACAAGCAAGAGCGATCGAAGAGGGGTAAATGGTCAAAATTTGTTAATCAATTTTTCCTACATCCCTTAGAATAGCTTCAATCAAGCTGGATTCGATATAAATTCCACTCAATTTTAACTGCTCAATATAGACACCAACTCGTCTAGCTTGAGCATCATCTAGCAAAACAATACTATAGCGTTTCTCAAATAGATGAGGTACAATAAAAAGTATGCTTTCATTTACCAGTTTATTATTCCTCTCTTCTAATGTACCTCACTAATTCGATAAAGGCTATATTAGGGATAGATTGAGCTAAGGCAATTGCTTCAGCTATTTAAGAATTTGAGACGAGTTGATGGGGATCGCTATTTTATTTGATTATGTTAAACACCTACTTCTGCAAATAAGGCTTCTAGGGCTTCTAAAGTGAGTCCTTGTTGAATATATTGGGGATTGTCAGGATTGTAGGGACTTTTCAGGCGATCGCCCCCCACAATCTTAGCAGTTTCTGGTAAGACAGGGATATCTGGATTAAAGGCAGTCGATCGCATTAAAGAACTGGAAAACCCTTTAAATACCAGGATTTGATCGGCTTCTCCCTCAATTTCTGCATGGATGAGCAGCACTTCTTGGGGCCGTTTGAGGGTGTATTGTTCTAAGCGTCGAGAAAACATAGGCAATCGCGCTCCATTTGGGAAAGGTTGCAGCTAATTAATGATTCGAGTCACTCGAAATCAATTACCCGAGGAGTTCGATCTCTTAAGCCAGGCTTGCTCATCTCGCTTTCCACAGATTTCTTCATTCATCTCGCTTAAAGTTTCACCCTGTGCATCACTTGTTTCCAGCATATATTGCTGAATTTCTGAGGGTAGCATCCAGTGCATACCATCCACCGGAGCTTTTTCAAGAGTAAACCAATAAAAATCCTGGGGGATGCCCATATCGCTGTAATAGTCCAAATAGGGTTGATGTACATCCGCATCGCGAGGGAAGTCTCGGCCGTCAAGGCTATCACCATCCCCCCAGGAATGCACGCCGAGACAAGCTCCTTGCTGAATATCTCTTTGCACACCTGCTAGAAATAGATCGGTACCGCCTGAAGACACTAGTCCATCTTCTGGGACTACGGTTGTAAACCCCATATCTCGCACCATTCTCGCCAGCTCTAGATTAGCCGTATCATCAATGGAACCAGGCACCCACTGCAAAACCAGTGTTTTGATGGCTGGATTGTCCTTGGTTGCCATCTCAAACGTGGAAATGGCACTGCGGTCTATAACGCCATAGGCAACGAAAGAGCCATCATTCACTTCAATTTCAAGGAGGGGAATGTTAGATTCTGCGCAGCCAGTAAGTATTATCAGTCCTAGAGAGACTATTGACGATAGGCTGTAGATGCTTCTGTTATCTGTCATGATGCATTTAAATTTATTATTGGTATTATTGGCCAACGGCTGTTCGCCCTTGTTTCCCGAGGCGAATCAGGAGAAAATAGCTCAGATAAGCCGTATAAATCAGCAATCCTAGGATACCCACAAAGCCTAAGAAGCGTTCGCTGGTGGCATTGTGGAATAAGTTTTTGTAGCCCCAAGGTGCTTCTAACCAGAGTCGGCAAAAGTTATTTTGGATTAATTCTTGCGTAGGTAAAAAAGCGCATTGTAGTGAGGGTAATTGGGCGATCGCCCCAATCCCCATCAATATCGTTACCGCCCAGCGCCAAGCCGTAAACGCCAGTTTCAGGGCACGAGACGGGGGCATATCCTCAATTTCCTCATTCAAGTCAATCCAAAACCAGAGGGATATGGGAATCAAAATCCGGGCGGATATAGAACTGACAAAGCCAATGGGCGCTCCCCCAATCATCAAATAAAGGGAGATAATCAGCAAACTAGCCACCCGCCAATAGATAATCATCAGGCGGATTAGGGGGACAGACTGTTTCACCAGCGACCAAATCAGCAGCACCAAGGGAATACCGATCCCCACCAGTGCCACTAACCGATAGTCCATCCAAATCAGCGATCGCATCCAATCCATTCCCGCTTTGCCTCAATCTCAGAGCAGCCACATCTAACCATACCAGAACCATCTGTTTCTCACCCCATCTCCAGAGTGCAAACATTGACAAACCGATATTAAGTCTTAATAATACCATGCAAATTGAGTAGGGTGTGGACAGTGGGGAGCAGGAAAAACAGGTTGTGCATCTTGTTTGTTGCCTCTTGCCCCTTGAACTGTAGATAGGCATTATGATTTGAAAGGCACAACTGCTAGATGAGAGCAACTCTGCTTGACTTTCGGCATCACAGAGGCTTATAACTGTACATTTTCTGGACATTTTTCCACCGAACTGACTGGATCTTACCTATGGGATATATTATTTCAACTGTCAATATGAAAGGAGGGGTCGGCAAAACCACCCTCACGGTTAATCTAGCGGCGTGTCTTGCCAAATACCACGACAAGCGGGTGTTGATTGTCGATTTAGATGCTCAAATCAGTGCTACCCTCAGCATGATGTCGCCCTCCGATTTTGCCAAACTCAGGCGAGATCAACGCACCTTAAGAGAATTGGTCAAAAAAGCGATTAATCCAGCCGCCAGTTCTACTTTTCCTATCCAAGATATTATCATTCCCTACGCTTGTAATGTTCCCAAACTCCATTTACTCCCTGGGGACATTGATATGTATGATGAATTTTCAGTTTCAGAAATGATTTATGAAAAAGCCGTTTATCGGGAACAAGTAAGTTTTGAAACCGTATGGAATCGCTTTGAAAGAGTCTTGGTTGAGAGCATCTTAAAACCCATCATCGACGAATATGATTACATTATTTTAGATTGTGCCCCTGGCTATAATCTCTTAACTCGCAGTGCCCTGACTGCCAGCGATTTTTACTTACTCCCCGCTCGTCCAGAACCCCTATCATTAATCGGGATTCAGCTTTTAGAGCGTCGGTTAGCAAAACTGCGAGAAGTCCATCAAGATGGACATCCCCTAGATATTCAAATGCTCGGCATTGTCTTCACCATGGCTGGGGGATTTATCGGCCGCTATTATCGCCAAGTCATGAACCGGGTACGTACAGATTATAGTGAGGCGAAACTGTTTAAGACTCGCATTCCTGCCGATATCAATGTATCTAAAGCTGTCGATAATTATTTACCTGTAGTCATAGCCCATCCCCATAGTCGCGGCTCCAAAGCCTTTCAAAAATTGACGGAGGAATTATTAGATAAACTCCATACCACCATTTCCCGAAAACAACAACAATCTTCAGTGAAAATGTCGGATTTGTAATTGGGGTAATGAGGAATGGGTATAGCAACTGCACCAGCAGTTAAAACTTTTTTGCCTATTCCCTATCCTCTAATATTATCGGCTAAAATAGTGAATGATGTTGAAGCGTTAAAAAGATCAAGCATTATGAACCTTCAGACCCCATCATCAATCCTGTGCTAATTGGCTACATCGAACAAAAGTACAAGCATCTCTTTAAGCTGTCCATTAATCAACCCTTGGGAGACCAGGGGCTGAAGTCCCTTGTTTAGCAAAGGGTTGCTTATTTTTGATAAATAAATGCTTCATGTTTTACAATGGAACCATTCATTAATTTTCGATGCTCATAAATGATATTTCCACGACAAGTTAAATGAGAATTAAGCCACTGCAAAATTTCTATTCTACGCCTGTCCTTCTGATTATTAGTCAAATTAAAAATAAGATAACCAGACTTCTGTAATACATCAAGATAGCTCTCATAATCAAAAAATTCTAAGTGATTCGCACCTCCACTAACAATCAAACAATTAAACTGCCCTTTTGTTAAATCATCCTGTTCATATTGTCCAACTATATAGGTTTGGTCATAAATGTGTGGATTATCTCGATGGAGTGCTGTAATAGCTATAGGTAAAATATCAATCCCAACTAATAGCTCAACAGAGATAGCACTGTGAGTCTTTAAAAATTTACCCATCAACCCACTACCACAAGCAATATCTAAGATCCGCCATTGTTTGATATCTTTTATAGAACACAAAAATTCTTCTAGGACTAAATAGACCTTACATTCGAGTTGTTCTAAAATTAGATCTTCATATAAATGAGGATAGGAATATAAAGTTGAGTAATCCCAAATATTTACTGTTTTCCGATCTCCATCAGGTAGTTCAAGTTCAAAAAACTCATCACCTTGTTCAGAACCAAATATTTTTTTGATTTTATACATAATCAGTCTACCCCAAAATAATTTGACTTTCTCTTAAGAATTCAGGATTGTATATTTTTGATAAATATTTAATACCACTATCACACAAAATTGTAACGACTACAGATTCCTCATCGAGTTGTTCAGCTATGCATTTACTCGCAAAAATGTTTAATCCGCTACTCCCACCAACAAGAATTCCTTCAGTTTGCAGTAATTTATGACACATAGAAATTGCTTGTTCATCGGAGACTTGAATAACTTCATCAATCAGAGAAAAATCCAAGCATTTTGTTGGCTTATATTTACCTGCTCCCTCTATAATATAGGGCTGATTTTTATTTACAATATAATCAGATTTATCTTGACAATATCCATGATAATAATACTCATAAATATTGGAATGTAAAGGATCGGCTAGAATCACTTTAATTTGATGATTTTGTTCTTTTAGAAACTTGGCTGTACCCGTGATACAACCAAAGGTCGATCCAGTCATTACAAAATGAGTAATTCTACCATTAGTTTGCTCCCAAATTTCAGGGACTAATGTTTTATAATAAGTTTCTGGGTTGTTAGGATTATTATATTGATCGACTTTAAAATAGTTATGTTTGCAGGCTAACTGATGGGCATATTCCATATAATCATGTCCTTCCGAGTTTAAAAAATCAGCGTTTGGAGTTGAATTCCAAAATGTATATTTTTTTGTAAAAAGCATCATCTTGAAATGTTATATCTCTAGCATTTTTTTCATCTTGTGACATTGCTGTAACTATAGGATACAATATTTGACGTACAGGAACTGTTTTTTCATGTTTTTTGGCTCCTGAAAAACCAAAGTGTTGCTCTATACTTTTCAAAAAAGAGTCGATCGCTAAGACTGAAGAAACTCCTAACTGAATGCTAATATTCTGAGTATTTTGTCCTGATAGCCATTGAAAAAAACGATTTATTACTGCTTTTCCATCTTTGCCTCCATCTCTAAATTTTTTCTCACATTCTTCTTTAAAGATATTGATATTCACCCAATCTGTTGGTAGCTGAGGGGGATTAAATGTAATTAAGTCAATGGGGTATTTTGATAGATCGATTGAGTCAAAAGCCCCCTGAATTATCTGATATTGATCTGAGGAAATCCCCTCTTTCTTGAGGTTATACTGTGTCAAGCCAATGGCTTCTGGCTGAATGTCGTTAAAATAGACAAATGGAAGGCGATTTAAGAGACTATAGATCCCGATAATACCACTTCCACATCCCACATCTAGCAGACAGTGGTAGTGTTGAAGATCTATACCTTCACACATTGCTTGACTAAAAGGGGTTTTGGCAGCAATTCCATTACTACTAGCTAAGTTTATATTTTCAATTAAATAGATTGATTTTTGATTCATTAATGACTGATTTATGTTTTTTTATTTCATCTTAGAATATCATATCATTTCCATTTTTCAACTGTCTTGCGAATTAATACCAAAAAAAAGTATCAATAAAATCTAAAGGTCTAATTCGTCCAATTCCAACTCGGACTCTGGGGAACCTTCGGAGGGAGGTTGTACGGGAATGGCAGAGACGATCGCATCCAAAACCCGTCCAACGGGGAGAATGGTTAAGCCTAAATCCGGTAAAGATTGACCTTTGGGAACGATCGCCCGTTTAAAGCCGAGCTTCGCCGCTTCCTTTAATCTCAGTTCTAATTGCGATACTGCCCGCACTTGTCCCCCCAACCCTACTTCGCCAATAATCACCGTGCGCGGATCGACGAGGCGATCGCGGAATGAAGCCACCACAGACACCGCAATCCCCAAATCTGCGGCGGGTTCCTCTACCCCTAACCCCCCCGCAGAAGCCACATAAGTATCGAGTTTGGATAACGGAATACCCACCCGCTTTTCCAACACCGCCAAAATCTGCAACAAGCGATTATTGTCTACCCCAGTCGTCGCGCGACGAGGAGAACCGTAGCTTGTCGGACTCACCAGCGCTTGCAACTCCACCACAATCGGACGCGTCCCCTCGCAGGCGACAATGGTACAAGTTCCCGACACCTTTTCGTCCCGATTGCCCAAAAACAACTCCGAGGGATTCGGTACTTCTGCCAACCCTTGAGCGACCATTTCAAACACGCCAATTTCATGGGTCGCGCCAAAGCGATTTTTCATCGATCGCAACAACCGATGGGAGGCAAAGCGATCGCCCTCAAAATACAATACCGTATCCACCAAATGCTCCAAAACCCTCGGTCCCGCCAAAGAGCCATCTTTCGTCACATGACCGACAATAAATAAGGTAATATTTTCCCGTTTCGCCACCTGCATCAGTGCCGAAGTACACTCGCGCACCTGAGCAACGGAACCCGGAGCAGAAGACAAAGACGGAAAATAAATGGTTTGAATACTATCAATCACCGCTAAACGGGGTTTCAGCGCTTCCAACTCCCGTAAAATTTCCTCTAAATCGGTTTCGGGTAACAGAAAAAACTTCGATGGAGCTTCCTCGGACTTTTCCCCTTTTTTGCTCTTCGGTTTCGGTTCGATGACGGCATCAAATCCATGCTTAAGTTTCGGTTTCTCCTCTTCTTCCTCTTCCTCTCCCACTCCTAACCGCGCTGCCCTTAATTTCACCTGTTGCCCCGACTCTTCCGCAGACACATATAATACTGCATGATTTTGGGAGAGTTGATTGGCCATTTGCAACAGCAGCGTCGATTTCCCAATCCCCGGTTCTCCACCAATGAGTACCAAAGACCCCTGGACAATTCCACCACCGAGTACCCGATCTAACTCTGAATATCCCGAATCCATGCGT
Organism: Roseofilum sp. SBFL; assembly: GCF_017746885.1. Lineage (NCBI taxonomy): Bacteria > Bacillati > Cyanobacteriota > Cyanophyceae > Desertifilales > Desertifilaceae > Roseofilum > Roseofilum sp. SBFL. The sequence continues at coordinate 92,605 of NZ_JAGHZH010000184.1, forward strand.
AAAACTGCTTGGTCAGAAATGGCATCCAAGGTAATGGCAGCACGAGGCTGACCGCTCTGGGTCGGCGATCGCCCCCCATCCTTTCGCCACTCCTGATTGAGTAACCCCAAACGGTTATTGGTGGTCACCGGGCCGCTCACCTGTTCAATCAGAGAATCCCAACTGTTGCAAGCAGAGCATTTACCGAACCATTGCGAAAATTCTGCCCCACATTGATTGCAAATGTAGAGGGTTCGAGACTTGGCCATAACTGTGATTTTACTCTTCTTGTTTGCATTATGGCAGATCTTGTCCTTATCCCTCATCAGAGCAAGAAAATACTCCCTCAGAACAGTCAGAGCAGATCGGGACTTGATGTTACAATATAATTCAGATTTTTGACTGCAAACCGATTCCTCTGCCTCTAACTCTCCAGCTCCAACAACTCGATATTCCCCCGGGTCAAAGACTCCTCATTCATGACCTAAACTGGGAAGAATTTGAGCAGTTTTTAATTGAACTGGGAGAAAAACGTACCAGTCGCATTGCTTACAGTCACCATACTACTGAAAATGTATGTCCTAGAAGATGGGGAATATAAACCGATTAAACAGAGTGAAATTTTTCCAGAATTTCCAATAGTAGATTGGGTAAAAGAGGGATTGCAAAGAAATCATGAGATAGGACGAAGTCCTACCTTACGGGAATTTCGGCAACAGATTCGACTCTTGGAGAATTGATCCGAGAAAATCTAAACAATCTCAACGAATTGGCATCCAACTCGATCGCTATGTTAACATAGGACTCAACTCTCTCCTTTCTGGGGCCACAAGCGAGATCGTCAGCTATGGCAACTAAAACCAAAACCCAAGTTCCGGTCACTCCCACTCCCGCAGTTCCGGCCAAAAATGCTCTCCCTACACCGAAACCCTTTACTGAGCATATTCCCTTACTAGAAACCGATACTGAGAGTGCGACTGTACAAATGACGGCGATGAGCGAGCCGCCTCCTAATGAGCAGGGGAAGGGTACAGTGCTAAACGATCAGGGAACAGGCGATCGCCCCACCCCATCTTCCCTAGGGTATCAATTTAGTCAAATTGATGTAGCTCCCCGAAAAATTAATCCGGCTTTGTTGCCATCTCAAACCGAGGATGAAGACCGACATAGATTGCGGCAAGATGGAACATTCGAGACCAGTCAAACAGTAGAAAAACGGATTCAAGCCAAACAGGGAAAAGGACAACCCTTAACGAATAGGACGCGATCGTTTATGGAAGATCGCTTTGGCAATGATTTTAGCCAAGTGCGAATCCATACCGATAGTAATGCGGTTCAGTTAAGCCAAGACTTGCAAGCTAAAGCCTTTACTCATGGTCATAATATTTACTTTAATTCTGGGCAATATAACCCGGGTTCAACGAGCGGAAAACGGCTTTTAGCCCACGAATTGACCCATACTATTCAGCAAAAAGGTGCGAAACTCAAGCCCAAAAAAGTCGATCAAAAAACGGCTAAATCGCATAAAATCCCTTCAGAAACCGAGAATTCGATTAAACGTAAACCCTTAGCCCAAAAGGTTCAACGAAAACAAGCAGCGAAGGGAATTGAGGTGAATTTGAAGTCTTTAGACGGTCAGATTCAGCGTAAAGCATCCATGAGTGGTATTGATGTTAACCTCAAACCCATAGATAGTAATGTGCAACCGAAACCAGAGTACAGTGGTATCGATGTTAACCTGAAACCTCTGCCCAAATCCATTCAACAGAAACCAGAGAGTGAGGAGAAAGGAATTGATGTTAACCTAAAACCCCTCACGACTACAACTAACTTACAACCGAAAGAAGAATATAGTGGTATAGATGTTAACTTAAAACCCTTGGCAGCCAGAATTCAACGAACACCAGGAAAGAGCATTAAGATCCAACCTGAATTGGTAGTCGGTGCGCCAGGCGATCGCTACGAACAAGAAGCCGATCTCATGGCCGATCGAGTCATGAATGCTTCTACTCCAGTACAGCGAGACGAAGAACCCGAACAACAACCCGATAACACCACCCTACAGTCTTCCCCGGAAACCCTGCAACGGGTCAATGGTCGCCCCAACCGTCGTCGCACCAAAGCCATACCCTATGCAGCCATATTAGGTAACCAAGAAGAAAGCGAAGACGAACAGAACGTTAATATCACTCTGAAGCGGGAAGAGGAGGCAGAAGAGTCTCCCGCTCAACCCCCAATGGCGGAATTTCCACAAGTGAATACCGATGAACAGAACGTTAATATTACCTTGAAGCGAGAAGAGGAGGCAGAAGAGTCTTCCGCGCCACCTCCAGAGGCTCACTTCCCACAAGTAAATACCGATGAACAGAACGTTAATATTACCCTCAAACCCGAACCTAACCCAGTCATTGAATCCCCTGTAGAAATCAATGATGCACCCGCTACTGTGCAAGCTGATAGTGATGGGTCATTTCAGGCCAGTAGTGGCATAGAAAGCAAAATTAAGAGTAAAGAAGGGGGCGGCTCCTCCTTACCCACAGAGACCAAAGGCTTCATGGAATCTCGCTTTAACAATGACTTTAGTGGGGTTCGGGTGCATACCGACAGCGATGCGGTGCAAATGAACAAAGATCTAGGAGCCAAAGCCTTTACCCACAAGAAAGATATCTATTTTAATTCGGGACAATATAACCCCGGTTCTACCGGTGGCAAACATTTACTCGCCCATGAACTCACCCACACCATTCAACAAACGGGCCCCAGTGTGAAAACTCAGCCGGATGTTCAGAAAGCAGACGATCGGGACACGGAAGATGAAACCGAAAACAAAGATACCAGTACAACGCCAGTGGAGCAGAAGACTGAGATCACTGAAGAAGACATGGATGAAAATGAACGGGAAAAACTAGCTAAGAGGGCAGAAAAGACAGAAAAAGAGGGAGAGAAAGGCAAGAAAGACAAGCAAGGCAAGGAAGAGGGAAAAAAGGAAGGGGAGGACAAGGAAAATCAACAACAAGATGTCCCTGCGCCAACCGATGAGAGCGAATTAACCCCACCCGATATTAAAGATGAACTAGAACAGGGCCTGCAAACTCCTCCGAAAGGGCCTCCGATGCCGATTATGGTGCCCCAGGTTTCTTCGGATCAGGGGGATTTTAGCGACCCGATGCAAAATCCGGCCTTTAATGCCGTTAAGCAACAAATTGAACAACAGGGCGAACAGTTCTCCAGCCATGACGATCCCCAAAAGGAAGTGGTGGAAACTCAGGAATCGGTGGTTGACCCAAATAAACAAGACCGGGATGCGAAGGGGAAGAAAACGGACACTTCATCAAGTTTAGACCCGGAAACGTTCGATCGCGAAGCCTTTGTGCAAAAACTTTTAGCAGCATTGGGTATTGAAGAACCCAAGAAGATGAAAGATGTTGAAAGTGGGGGTGGAGTCGGATCGGAAGTTGAAGGAACCGTTAAAGATGAGGTAGGAGGGGCGACCAAAAAAGCGGGAGGAGGGATGCCGGAGTCTACCCAAGTGCCCCCCGATCCTACGGTGGAAACGCCCAAAATCGTCAAGGAAATGCCACCTGTAGAGGGCAAGATAGCGGTTGATGAGCCGCCGGTGAATCCAGAACTCGCCGTTCCGCCAAAGACTTCTAACAAGGATGTTGAAGAGCCGTTGAAGGAACAAACGGAGAATTTAGAAGATACCTTTGGCCCGATTCAACCGAAGTTGATCGTTGGAGGACCCCAGGATAAGTACGAGAAGGAAGCGGACTCGATGGCGGATCGGGTGATGCAAATGGGCGATCGCCAGACCGATCCGCAGCCGAAAGTGCAGCCGGAACTTGAGCCAAAACGAAATAAGTTAAAGCCGGCGAAACTAGAGCGAACCGTCGATCCCCATGTGATGCGGGCAAAATCGTTAGCGGAGATGATCCAGCGATCGCCCCAGTGGATCATCCAGCGCAAAAATTCCGTTGAACCCCAAACTATCGAGCAACCCAACAAAGAGATTACCCTGACCACCGAGAACATGGAAACCTTCGGGGATATGGGCGGCGATAAGGCGATCGATAGCTTGAAAGAGTCTAGGGACTTTAGCGAAAAAGGCCCGAAAGAGTTCCGGCAACAGGAAGAAGGAACCATTTCCCAAACCAAAACCCAGAACCAGGAAAAAGCCCAACAGACAAAAGAGCAACAAAAAGGGGTTCGCACCCAAACCATGGTGGATATGACCACCAAAAAACAAGAAACCAAGGGTGCAAATGAAGCAGCTCGCCTCAAAATTACCGCCAAACTGAATAAGATTTACGAAGAATCCCAGGCCAGAGTCAATGGTATCCTGGCGGAAATGGATGCCGGAGTCCAACATCGCATGGACATGGGCTTAAAGTTAGCCCGTCGAGCCTTTGAAATGGTGCAAAAAGCTGCTTTCAAAAAATGGAAAAAAAATTATTACTATCATCGCCACGGCATTAAAATTAAAATCTTCTGGAAAAAATTCAAGATTTTTAATATTTTTCTGTGGGCAAAAGAAAAACTGTTTACCGGTCTTCCTGACGAAGTTAACCAGATCTATAGCGATGCCAGAGAAGTCTATGTCAGCTTCCTAAGACAATCGATTGGTGGCACAGCGAACTATCCTCCAGCCGTAAAAACCAAGGAAGTTAAAAGTGTCCTGAAAATAACCAAAGGGTTGTATGCCAAACTCCAACCCATTGCTCCCTTTGTGGAGCAGAAAATGATCGAAGCAAAAGCTGCCATTGATGAAGGGAAAGCGCAATTTCAGGCAGCCGTGGATGAGTTAGGACCAGAAGAAAAGCAACTGGCCGAAGGTGCGATCGCAAATATTCAAGGACAATTTGATGGTTTAGAAAATAACGTTAAAGCCTATCAAGACAACTTAATTAATGATATCACCGAGAACTACAAGCAAGGTCTGCAAGAAATTGATGACCGCATTGAAGCACTCAAAGCGGCAAATGAAGGATTAGTCAAGAAAGCCCTCTCTTTTATTGGGGATTTAATTATCGCCATTATCAAAGCCCTATTGACTCCCATAAAGTGGGTGTTATCTAAGTTTGGCATTGATACCTCAATTTTAGATGCCATTATTGAAGATCCCGGCGGATTCATGAAAAATCTATTCACCGGACTCAAAGATGGTTTTCTCAATTTCGCGAAGAATTTCCCCAAACACTTCATCAATGGGATGGTTGAGTGGCTATTTGGTAATCTTGGCCCCATTACACTCCCGAAAAAATTTGATATTCAAGGCTTTTTCCAAATCTTCATGCAGATCATGGGTCTGACCGTTGACTCCATTTTTGATGTAGCATCTGGAGTTTTTGGCAGCGACCTGATTGGTGCAATTCGGAGCGCGATCGAAGGAGCCGATATTGAGGGAATAATTGCCGGTTTAGATGAAAAAGTGGGCATGGTTGTTCAGTTGTTTTATACCTTGGTCAAAGATGGTATTGGCAAAGCCTGGTCATTCCTGATTGATATCTTTAATGAGATGAAAATGGAGTTCATCAAAGAACTCACCATTATGGCAAGCATTGAAGTGATTAAAGCGGCAACAACCTGGTTGATTGGGATTTTGAATCCAGCAGCCGGAATTGTGAAAATCATTAAAGCGATCGTCGATGTAATTATTTGGTTTGCCCAGAACTATGAACAGGTGGTTGAGTTAATTAAAACGATTTTTGCGGGAATGACGGCGATCGCCAATGGAGACACCGCAACCTTCTCGCTGTCGGTGGAAATGGCTCTGGCTCGGATTATTCCCATTGCCTTGGGATTCATGGCGAGTTTGATTGGTCTGGGAGGTATTGTTAACAAGATTCGTGGTATTCTAGAGAAAATTACCGGATTTTTCCGCAGAAAACTAGAGAAGCTATTCCAAGCTGTGGTTGCTCCCATCAAGAAAAAAATTGATGAGTTAAAAGCTAAAGCGAAAGAAAAATACGAAGCGGCTAAAGCTAAGGTGAAAGAGAAGTATGAGTCAGTCAAAGCTAAGGTAAAAGAGAAGTATGAATCGACTAAAGAGAAAGTCAAAAGTGCGTTTAAGAGCGACAAGGAAGAAACAGAAGAAGACCGGGAACGCAAGCGCCAAGAAGCAGAATATAAGCGCAAACTAGAACAGCAAAAAGATGAAGTCAAGGAAATGGTTTCCGAGGGAGAAACCAGCGGCGAACGGTTGATTAAAACGGAACGCAATCCCAAGGAAGTCAAACAAGGGCTAGGCGGACTCGAACAATCGATAGAACAAGGTAAAGAGTTTGCCACGGTTGGTAGTCTCAAACTCAAACAAGGGTTCTTTGATTGGAATGAGTATAAGGTAGTTGGAACGATCAAGAAAGAGAAAATTTCTAAGACTAGCACAAGCAGTGGTACAGTGCAACGGAAGACCGATAAGTGGAAAGATAAGAAAAATAAGCTGATTGTGGAAGATGATTCGGTCAGCAATGAGTTTGTTCTCAAAGCCAAATTGATGGATGAATCGGATGTTTTACCCAATTTGGGTCGGGACTTGGAGAAAAGGGCCCGTAAAGATAAAGACCCGGACAAAATCAGGCCAGTTTTACCGAAGTTGAAACAACAGTATGATTTAACTTCAATTGAGTTGAATAATAAAACGGGGATTTTCGATCGCCTCGCCCGTGAGGTTGAGTATGAAATCGTCGCCCTTGTGCCCAAGGAAGAAACAGAAGCGAGTCGCAAAGCTGCCCCCGGAAAACTCCTCAATGCGCCCATTCAGGGGAATTTGGAACAGGCTATTCAGCGATCGCAAGGAAAAGGCGAACCCCTAAGCGAACCGGTGCGCCAACCCATGGAACACGCTTTTGGGGTAGACTTTAGTGGCGTGAGAATTCACCGCAATAGTGAAGGCGATCGGCTCAGTCGCTCCCTCAACGCCCAAGCCTTCACCACCGGAAAAGACATCTACTTCCGTAAACACACTTATCGTCCAGATACCCCCTCTGGAGGTCATTTACTCGCCCACGAACTCACCCACGTCGTTCAACAGTCCGGCAACAAACCCCAAGTCCAGCGCACCCCCTTCTTCCCTGACCGCCTCGTGCAGCGCCAAGGAGACGGGCCGCCCCCCAAACCCCTCTTCAGCCTTGGGGACAACCTCACCCTTATCCAGCGCAAAAAAAACAAGAAAGACGATGATGGCGGTGGCGATGATACCGAAATAGAAACCCCAACTTCTGACACTGGAGAAACTCCCGAAGTCGAAAGTCCCTCAGAGTTCAAACAAAAAGCCACCGTTGCCGGAGCCGTTGCCGTAGGTACAGCCATAAAGCTCCATGAATCTCGCACTAAAACTGATGTTGATGTTTACAAAGACATCGATAAAAAGAAAGGTCGTCTAGAAGTATTTGTGAGAATCAAACGCACCAAAACAAAAGCTAAAAAACAGAAAATGAAAGCAGTTGAAGCAGGCGAGGAACCTGGAATTCCCGAATTTACCCGCACCCTAATTGCCAAACATATCGAAACCATTGTCCGTCAAGACCCCAGCCCCGAAGTGGTGCAGAAAAAACTTGCTGAAGTGACCCTCAAATTTGACCTCGATCTGGTCAAAGTCGTTGGATTTGCTGCCGTTGGTCAAAGCTTTGAATATAAAGTCTTGGCCCAAGGAAATCCTAGAGCCGTTGCCCAGAAAAAAATCGAAGACATGCTCAAAAAAATGGCTAAAATGAGCGGCCCCAAACAACAGCAAGAAACGGTTACTGAACAAGACACCCCCACAGATATTCCCACAGAAACCCCAGCTCCCGATCCCACCCCTGACGAAACAGAAACCAAGAAAAAATCCTCTCAAGAGACTCAAGAGGGGACTTCAGAAACGACCTCAGAGAGACCCCCAACGACCACTACACCCATAAAATCCCAAAAAGCTAAAACGACCAAAATGAAAGGCTCTGGGCAAGAAACCGATGAGGGTGTCCCCCAACAAACCTTGAGTGCTAAAACTCAAATCAAACCTGGAGGCGATCCTAAAACCCTCTTTGTCACGGTTCGTGTCGATCCCGAAGACAAGAAATAAACTTCAGATATGATAGGCAATAGGTAATTCGTAAAATAATTACGTTTAATTCTATGGCTGCACCGATCTGCGATACTTCCCCAAACGAACTTCCCTTACAATTGTGGCAACTGTCTACTTGGGAAAACTATGAAGCCTGGCGCGATCGCCCCGAACCGGTCAAGTTATACTACTATCAACAGAAACTCTTAGTCGAAATGGGTTCAGAAGGAATTAATCACTCTAGCATCGGTGATTTATTTACCATGCTCTTTTTTCTCTGGTTCAGTCAAAACCAAAAACAAAAATTTAGCTCTTTCGGGGGCTGTTTATTAGAAACATCCAACCAAAGTTCGGCTGCACCCGATCTAGTTCTTTATCTTGGAGACAATTATCCCAGTTGGAATCCTGGTGAAAGACGTTATATTAATTTAGATCGCTGGCGAGTCCCCGATCTGGTGGGTGAAATTTCAGATACGACTCTATCAAGTGATTTAGATGAGAAAAAGCATTTGTATGCCTCTTTAGGCATTCGTGAATATTGGGTCATTGATATTATTGGACGGCGAGTGTTTGCCTTTCAGTTACAAGAGAATAATCAATATCAAGACTGCAATCAATCTCAGGCTTTATCCGGTTTACCCATAGATCTTCTCGAACAAGCTCTGGGACGTTTACAAGAAGCCAGTAATGGAGAAGTTGCGTCTTGGTTTTCTGAGCAAATTCAATCTCTACAGATTGGCGAGCCTGAATGAGCGATCGACTGTGCTTAAACTATATTTTTTAAACTATATTTTTAATGGGTAAAGTCATCGCAGTTGTTCGAGTTTGCAGGTCAAGTTTTAATTTTTAATGGATTGGCATTGGGGACAAAAATGACTCGATCGCCCCCCCAACTTCACTCGCTCAATTACCGTGTCACAACGGCGACATAGTTTACCCCTACGACCGTACACCCACGCCACCCCAGCATAATTGCCATTCACCCCCTGCACATTCAGAAAATGGCTAAACGTTGTCCCCCCCTCTTGCAAGCTATCTTCCAGCACTTGAACCACCGCCCTCTTTAAGCTCTCCCATTGGGAAACCGACAGATCGCAACAGCGCATTTCCGGATGCACCCCACAGAGAAACAACGCCTCATCCGCATAAATATTACCCAGTCCAGCAATAAAACTCTGATCCAGAAGAGCCGTTTTAATCGGTCGTTTTCGGCGCTCTAAGGTGCAGCGCAAATATTCCACCGAAAACCCCTCAGAAAGAGGCTCTGGCCCCAATTTCCCCAATCCCGTGATAATCTTCTCTGGAGCCACATCAGGTGGAACCAACCAAACCCGACCAAACCGCCGCTGATCGACAAAACGCAACTCTTTCTGGGATCTAAACTCCAATCTTACCCTCGTATGTTTCGCCAGAGGTTCCCCAGGAGCAACCCATAACAACTGTCCCGTCATCCGCAAATGTACCCCCAACCATCCAGCAGGGGTTCCTTCCTCAATCAACTCTGCTAACAAATATTTTCCACGACGGTGCCATTGTCTAATCTTCGCTCCTTGCACCGCCTGCAAAAACTCATCCACAGAAGGAGGGTGGGCAATGCTGTGACTCCAACCTGACGGCCGGCGATCGCACAACACTTCCCCACCCTCAATCTCCTGCTCTAGCGTCAGTTGATTGAGTCCTTTCCGAACCGTCTCAACCTCTGGTAGTTCAGGCACAACTCTTGCTCATCCCAATAAGCTTTGCCACAAAACGATTAAACTTCTTCAAGTTCGCTTTCTGCAAAGTTATTAGTATTGACTCCAGAAGCGCTACCGCTGAAACCGGTATAGTTGACTTTGTCAAAGCGAACAATAACGGGGTATTTGATCCCGCTTTTGTCTACACTTGCTACCGTACCAACGTCGTTGTACCAATAGGACTCTTTGCGTTTAATACGGACTTTAGAACCACGCTTAACCATGATGACTGTTTCCTTTGAGTATTTGTTAACGGGCATTGTCTCTCAGGGTACTACTCAACGGTTCTCATCTGCACGCTTAGTTTTTTAAGTTTTGTTACTAATCCTGCCATCGGACGCGCACAAAATGGGCGGGTTTACCCCACATATCTTGACTCTCCTCAATTCTGACAATTTCCAGGTTAAAGGGAATAGCTGTAGTCACGTAGCGTTGAGCAATCGGCCCTAAATCAGGGGCCAACTGGGAAGCACTCATGGCAGCAACTCCCACCCCCAGCAATTGTCCGAGGGGATCTTTGGGCATCAGCCAATTCACACCCAGGGTAAAACCAGCCGTGAGTAGCAACGCGACAGAAAGATTGGTTCCGCATCGAGGATGAACCGCTAGGTTCCATTCTCCGCTGGTAATACGGTTTAGAGCGCTATAAACGGCTTGCTGTAAGGTTTGAGGGTTAACGCTACCATACAGGTAAAATCCCTGTTCTGTAGACATGCCACCCAACAGTTCGCCCCTGCGATCGAACTCGGTCAAAACCCAGACAGTTGCATGTTCTAAGGCATGAACTTGGCGCACCATTAAGAATTCTTTGACACCAGGCAAAAAGCCCAATTGTTCTAGGATTTCTCGATCTTGAGTGGCTTGAGGCACAAAGTCAAAAGAAGAGGCTGTTTGTGTCATGGTTACCGGTTGCATAGATAAGATCTATTTAGAATGGTAGCGCGTTGGGCTAGAGGGAGGAGGCGATCGCCTCAGCCATTCCCCATTCCCCATTCCCTATTCCCTAGCGCGAAGCGCAAAGCGCTATATCGTGTGAAATCAAAAAATTGGGAATTGCTTTGCATCCACCCGCAATTGTGCAATTCCCAAACTACTCCCAAATCTGTAATCGTGAGGGCAAACACCCCCATCAAACTTATTTCCCTTTCATTTGTTTCGCTTGTTCCAGGGCAATTTCTTTGAGCGCCTCAGAAGATTTAACATTTGAGGCTCCTTCAATAGCTTTGACGGCTAAATCTTGTACCTGTTTCAAGGCGGAATCCAATTGTTGGGAAAGATTTTGAATCCGGTTTTCTTGATTCTGAATGGTTTCAGATAAGCCTTGTAAGCGCAACTCATAGATTTTCTTCTGGCTTTCCATTTCTTGAGTGCGAAGATCGGCTTTGATTTTGACTTGATAGTGACCAATATTGCGACCGTTTTCCTTACCGCGTTTGGTGTTCTCTTGTAATTCTTCTGGAAAGGCTTCTACTTTAGCTTTCGCTTCAGTATAGGCTTTTTCCCGTTCGGCGATCGCCTTCTCTCGCTCTTGCCAGGTTTGCTCTTGGGTTTCCCGCAACTCTAAAAGCTCTTGCTCTAGCTGCTCTCGCGTTTGCTGATAGGTTTCTGTATTCAACTTGCGTTGGAGTTGCAAATTATAGTCATAGGTTTGTCCATCCCGGTCTTGGTGCGTCTGACTGGCGCGATCGCGCTCTTGAATCTCCCGTTGATGGGTTTGGCGTGCTTTGTCCCAAGCTTTTTGGGCTTCCGCTAAACTTTGCTCTAGGGTTTCTCGCTGCTCTTCCCATTCGAGTTCAAAGGTTTTTGCCTGGGTTTGATATTGTTCAATTAATTCGTCTAAGGTGGTTTCAGCCACTTCTAAATCATGTAACTGTTGCAATTGTTCTTGTTCTAAATGTACCTGTTCCTCAACCTCTTCGAGTTCACTCGCTTCTTTTAAAAGTTGATCGGAAAGCTCATTTAAGGCTCCGCCAAAGGTGGCTTGAATTTGTTCTAAATCTTGCAAGACTTTTTTCATAGGTTCTGTCACTCGGTGTACTGAGTTCTGGGCGCTGGGATGTTCAATCACGGGAGTTGGTTTTACCAAAGGTTGTGCTTGTTTTGGCTCGGCGGTTTGGGCAATTTTGTTTTCTAGATCTTTTTTCTCTTGCAGTAATTCTTGATAAGAGGCAAGAATTTCTGATTTTGTATTGCGACTTGTCGGTTTTTTAGCCATGGTTAAAATGTATCAATCGTGGGGACATAGAAATTAATTATTACTGCCGGAACTGGAAAAGGCTCGCATCGCCAGTTCTTTAGCTTGATTAACGGCAGCTTGTAGTTGTTCAGAAAGAGCGGTGATTTGTTCAGTTTGCCGTTCAATGGTTGTTTCTAGGGATTGAACTTGCAATTCGTATCCCTGTTGAATACCTGTCCATTCTTTTTCTAAAAGATCGGACTTGACTTTGCCTTCACGGTTGGCATCTTGAATGGCTTCTTCTTTAGCTGTAGTGTAAGCTTGTTTGAGTTCTTCTTCGTAACCGGCAATTTTTTGACAAGATTCGGTGTATTCTGCTTCTTGATCGTTGAGGACTTTTTCGCGCTGTTGCCAGTCTTTATCGAGTTGTTGTTGACGCTGACGAAGTTCGTGTTCGAGTTGCCGTTTGCGCTCTTCATAGTCATCTGATTCCATTTGGCGCAAGCGCTCTAATTCATATTGAAAATCGGTTTCTTCATGCTGGCGATCGCGGTTAATCTGTTCAGTTTTTTCCGAGAGAACACCCTCATACTCTTGTTGCTCTTTTGACCAGAATTTACGCACGGATTCCTGTTGCTTTTGTAAGGCTTCTTGCTGACTAGTAATTTGAGCCTCAAACGTATTCAGTTTAGCGTTATGTTCTTGAGTCAAAAGATGCAGAGCATCGGCAACGATACGGACATTTTTGAGATCTTGTAATTGTTCCTGTTTAACGGCGATCGCCTGATTGATTTCCTTGAGCTTATCGGTTTCTGTGGATAACTTCTCGGTTAACTGCTCAATGGTATTGCCTAAATCTAAGTGGAGCGTGGCGAGTCCCGTAATCAGGCGATCGCGGCTATAACTCGAAACCTTCGCTAACACCTGCTGATTCTGTTCCCGCTGCGCCTCTTGTTCCTTCGTTTCTACCCGCGCATTGGGGGATTTCCTCTCATTGACAATCTTCTCAAACGCTTGCATTAACTGACTTTTACTCGATGGTGTAGGGGTCATTACCTCTGGCCTCACAGACTTGATAATTTCATCAACACCATCACTATAACCAGGATTGAATTTTAAGTCAACCCTTTTTTAATAGACCTGGGGACACTGGGAATGGCTCGATCCTATGGAATGCAACCTTATGGCTCAGAACAGGTTCCTATAAGATTGTGGCGATCGCCTCTTCCAGGTCTGCTTGAGATAAAGTCGTTACAATAAACACCTCTTGCACCGTCTTCCCTTGGCGCGCAATCAGCTTAAACCCTCCCCGGATGGGAACCGAAACCTTTAACTTCATATGGGGCATATGGCTTTTTACCCGACCAATGACCCCTGGCGTAATCGTAGAGATGCCTTCATAGGTCGTCAACTTCTCCAAAATGGGAATCAACCCCTCCAAATGAGTTGAATGATTCCACACCAAGCGACCCGATGCTTCAGTAGACTTTGATGGCGCCTCAGAGCATTCTGACTTCTTTTTCTTCTTCTTGCCCACGCTCGCTGCTCCCCACCCCTTAAGCCTTTTCCAGGGGAGCCATCGTTAAACCCGCCCGACTTAACTGTTGATGATACAGTTCAGCCGCCTCTTGGGGGCCAACCCAAACCGTGGCTTGTCCCTCATAGTGAACTTGATTGGTTAATTCCCAAGCCAGATCGGTTGTCATGCCAGGAATATACTTCACCAGGCAATCATGAACATGCTGGAACGTATTGAAATCATCATTAAGGACAATGACTTTGTAATTCGGATAAGGCTTACGGATAACTTGGCCCGACTTTTCAGGGGCCTGGGTAGGAGCGGCTGCCATATTGCGAATCGGAGGCGAAAGTACCGGATGCATAAACCCTAATTTGCCAACTGATCGACAAAAGAGATCAAAATTTCTTGCACTATTTTATTATAGCAATTATAGGGTATCCAGGGCAAGAGTTGTAGAAGTAAATCCGATGATCCCTTCTCTTGTCCACCCTAACCCCTAACTCTTCCCTATTCCTATTCTCTCACATGAAACCCTCCTCCTTTTTAATCAGTTTATTGGTCGTGATGACCGTTATTTTAGGCCTACTCTCATTGCCCAGTTTCGGACAGTCCGATCCACCCGAACCCCTTAATCGAGATATCCGTCCTAGTGAGGTACAAATATTGTCTCAAGAACTGCGTCTGCTCGATCAACAAGTCCGTCAGCTAGAATCCAAGGTAAGATCTTTAGATTCTAAGGTGCGGTCTTTAGAATTTTCCATCCGCTAAGATTCTGATTTGCAATTATGAATACGCCCAGCCATGCCATTTTAAACTTGACTGCTTTGGGAAAATCCAATTTTCCAGAGTACAACCTCTTAATTCTGTTGTCTGGAATTGTGCCAGATGTGCCCATTTTCTTATTTTATGGTTGGGCAAAACTGATCCAAAAGCTTCCTGAAGCTACCATTTGGTCAGAAGCTTATTATGCTCAAGGGTGGCAAACGGCGATCGCCCTTTTCCATTCGATCCCCTTAGCAGTAATTCTTCTTCTCATCGGCTATTGGCTCAATTGGCAACCCTTAGAAATCTTTGCTCTCGGTTTAATCGGTCATTCTCTCCTCGATTTACCCGTCCATCATGACGATGCCCATCGTCATTTCTTCCCCTTCAGCAATCATCGCTTCATTAGTCCTTTCTCCTATTGGAATCCTGCCCATTATGGAGTTTGGGTTTCGGCTCTAGAAATACTTTTAGTGATGGGAGGAACCGTGTATTGCTGGTCTTTTGTCCAATCGTGGCTCGGTAAAATCCTGATGGTTTTAGTCAATAGTGCTTATGTGATTTTGTGGTTTCTATTTTATTTTCGGTTAATCATTTTCTCGTACTAGGGTATCGTAAAAAATATAAAATTTTGTTGTCAAAAATACAAAACTGTGCATGCAGTGAACAATCGTCCGAATCGCCATCTTGTACAGCAACCACCAAAGCGGTAGAGTAAAACGAGGTTTTCCCGATTACGAGAATGACTATTGCCTTCCTCTAGCACACGCATTATGATGAGAGCCATGGTCACGCAAGGAAGAGAGAAGTTGCTATTTACTGGGTTAAAACCATCGCAGGGTTTCGGTAAATTTTTGGCGATCGCGCTAGTTTGTTGTTTCATGGCGATCGCCTGCAATCCCCAGTCGAATAATACCCAAACTCCGAAGAGAGAAAATGAACCAGTAATTTTAGGCACGACACTCAAACTGCGTACCCTCGATCCAGCCGATGCCTATGAAATCCCTGCTCTCAACGTCCTCTACAATATCGGCGATCGCCTGTATACTTACCAGGATGGAACATCGGACTTAACACCACAGTTGGCGACAGAATTACCGGTTATAAGCGGCGATCGGCTCACCTACACGATTCCCTTGCGTCAAGGAATCATGTTCCACGATGGCACACCCTTCAACGCTGAAGCCATGGTATTTTCCCTCAAGCGGTTTATGGAAAACCAGGGTAGACCCTCTTTTTTACTTTCTGATATCGTGGAATCCATTGAAGCGACTGGAGAATATGAACTCGCCATCAAACTCAACCAACCCTTTGCGGGCTTTACCTCTCTTCTAGCATTTGCTGGACTTTGCCCGATTTCACCCCAATCCTATCAGATCGGTAGCGGTCAATTTCAGCCCGATACCTTTGTGGGAACCGGTCCTTATAAAGTAGCTGAAGTTACTCCCGATGTCCTCCGATTAGAACCCTTTACTGACTATTGGGGAGAGGTAGCACAAAATGAAGGCATTGATATTCAAGTCTTTTCTTCTCCTGCCAACTTATTTAACGCCTTTCGTACTGGAGCGATTGACGTAAGTCTCGGCTCATTAGACAGCAATCAAATTGATAGTTTAGAGAAAGAAATGGATAAAGAAGGATGGCAAGAAATTGCCGCCGAAGGTAATACATTGAACTATATTATTGTTAATGTTCAATCCGCTCCGCTCAATCAACTCCCCGTTCGCCAAGCCTTAGCAGCCATCACCGATCGCCCCACCATTAACAATCGCGTTTTGCAAGGACAAGCGGAACCCGCGTATACCTTAATACCCAAAACCTTTGCCGCTTCAGAACCGGTTTTTAAAACTCTTTATGGCGATGGTAATGTGGAACTGGCGAAAAAACGGTTAACTGAAGCCGGTTATTCCGTCGATAAACCGGCAGTTGTGGAGATTTGGTATCCCTCCAGCTCCACCAAACGGGGATTAATTGCGAGTACCCTGAAGGCGATCGCCGATACTCAACTGGAAGGACTTTTAGATATACAACCGAACTCCGTCGAATCCACCACCGCATTCCAAAACCTAGATAAAGGCGTTTATCCCACATTTATGCTCGATTGGTACGCCGATTTCCTCGATCCAGATAACTATATACAACCCTTTCTCGAATGTACTGAAGGCTCAGAAACCGATGGCTGTAAGGCTGGCGCAAGTCAATATCACGGCTCCTTTTACTATAATCCCCGCGTCAATGACTTAATTGCCCAACAACGGCAAGAACAAGATCCAGAAAAACGTCGCTTGCTCCTAGTCGAAATTCAAGAGCGATTAGCCGAAGAAGTCCCCTATATTCCCCTCTGGTTCGATAAGGATTATATATTCGCCCAGAAAAACATTGGAGGCGTGATTATTGAAGCCAATCAATCCATTCCCTATGGGAAAATTACGCGAGTTGAAAGTTAGAGCATATTTATAGCGCTTCGCGCTAGGGAATAGAGAATAGGGAATAGGGAATAGGGAATAGGGAATAGGGAATAGGGAATAGGGAATAGGGAATAGGGAATAGGGAATAGGGAATAGGGAATGGGAATAGGGAATAGGGAATAGGGTTGTCGTACAGGGCTTTGAGGATTCAACACTGTACTCCATAACATCGACAAGCGCTGTATAAAGGATCAGAAACCCTATGAACCACTACAGTTTTTTGTCCTGTACTGAGAATTAGGGCATGAAAATGGCGTTTCTAGTGTTAAAATAAACCCATTTTTAAGGTTGGGCGTTGAATAAAATTGGCTAAACAACGACTGGATATTTTACTGGTAGAACAGTCTCTATGTGACTCTCGACAACTCGCCCAACGCTTGATCCGTGCGGGTGAAGTGATGGTGGATCGGGTGGTGATAGATAAACCCGGGACGTTGGTTTCTACGGAGGCAACCATAACAGTTAAGGAGCGATCGCCCTTTGTCTCTAGAGGAGGAGAAAAGTTAGCCCATGCTCTTCACTATTTTCACTTAAATGTTGCTGGACGAATTGCCCTCGATGGCGGAATTTCTACGGGAGGCTTTACGGACTGTTTGCTACAAAATGGCGTAAAACAGGTTTACGGGGTTGATGTGGGATATGGCCAAGTAGATTGGCGTATTCGCACCGATCCGAGGGTGATTTTGAAAGAGAGAACCAATTTACGCTATTTGAGTCCCGAAGAGTTATATAGTGGGGAAGACCTCGCAACCTTATCAGTAGTTGATGTGTCGTTTATTTCTTTAGCAAAAGTGTTACCAGCCTTATGGACATTGTTAGCTCCTCCCAGGGAGTTAGTCGCGTTAGTCAAACCCCAGTTTGAAGTCGGGCGATCGCGAGTCGGTAAAAAGGGAGTTGTCCGCGATCCCAAAGACCATAGTCAGGCGATCGCCACAGTCTACCAAAGCGCCTGTAGTCTGGGATGGTCCTATCGAGGCTTAACTCATTCTCCCATTACCGGGCCAGCGGGAAATATTGAATATCTGCTCTGGTTACAAATGGCTTCAGAAGATCCCGATAGCTGTGGGGCCCTAGATTTGTCTATTATTGATCAATGCACCCTAGCAGCAAAAAATGCTTTCTGAATCTTGAACTCCTTACCCCCACTCCCATGGATCGGTTAAAACTTCTTTTCCGAATTGTCCTTTATATCCTGATCGTTCCTTTAGTGATCAGTTTAGTTGTCTTAAGTAAATTACTATTTATTTTTCTGGCCGATCAGCATATCTATTCCCTACCGATCATTGGCGATATTTTTCGCATGTTAGACTTGAGCGAACTGTCTAACTTGATTTCCTTTGCCATTTTAGGCTTGGGGTTTGGACTCTCCACCATTTTTTTGCCCCCTCGTATTCGCAAACAAGTGAGTCTAGTCTTGCTCGTTCCCACCATTCCCTTTATTCTCAGCATTCCCACAGTCGTTCGCTATAATAACTGGCTCAATGATATTGCCGAAAATACCCAGTTGTCGTCTGGAGAAATTGTGCAAAAAACGGATGGGTTTCTGGAAGAGAAAACTGGAAAAACGGGGATGTTAGGCTTTTATCTCTATACGGCTAAGTTTCCCATTCTACCCACCCAAATCGATCGCCTTAACCAATTAGAAGCCGAGGATAGCCGCTTAAAGTCGATTTTAGCTGGTTTCCTAGGCGATCGCGCCCAATGGCTCGATTGGGTCTTTGCTGTTCAAGGATGGTTGTTGCGCGCGGTTTATGGGGCGATCGCGATCGTGACGACCCTGATCCATTTCCAAGAAGGATCTCAGCAATTACAGCGGTTTTCTAGGCGCAATAAGCCCAAAAAAGGGAGTAGGGAGTAGGGTGCAGACGTTATCTATTCTGAATGATTGATTTAAAACGACAACAGCACCCAGATGACTTACTTCCTGAGTGACTTCCCTAGTATTGTTTGAGCCTATTTGGAGTCCAACTTTCTTCACTAAAATGGGCGTGAATACTGGTTGATTTTCCTCCCTGCTACTTCAGTTTAGGAAGTTTCAAGTTTCAGTAGGGGTGCTGCCGTACTCTCTTGAGACAGATAACAGTTAATCAGCGATTTACCTCTTAACTTTCAATTGGGTTGTGTACAAAATGGCTGTTAATCTGCCAGCGAAGCTTTACTTGCTTCATGTTCTTACTATAAACATTTCTTCGACTCAAATCAAGCGATTGTAACTAAACTTTACTCAATAAATTCCTGTTCAAAATATTTCCTTTAAAACGACAACAGCACCCGGATGACTTACTTCCTGATTAACTTCCCTTCATTATTTGAGCCTATCTGGAGTTCAACTCTCTTCACCAAAATGGGCGTGAACACTGGTTGATTTTTCTCCCTGCTATTTCAGTTTAGGAAGTTTCAAGTTTCAGTAGGGGTGCTGCTGTGCTATCTTGAGACAGACAACAGTTAATCAGCGATTTACCTCTTAACTTTTAATTGGGTTGTGTACAAAATGGCTGTTAATCTGCCAGCGAAGCTTTACTTGCTTCATGTTTTTACTATAAACATTTGTTGGGGTCAGATCAAGCCATTGCAACTAAACTTTACGCAAGGAAAAGTATCTGATTACAAATATAATGATTTACTGTTACATCCACCTCAATCTGAGGGCAACCGTTTATGGCTAAATTCACTGATATTACAAACCATTGGGCTCAAGCGGTCATTGAACAACTGGCGGATCAAAAGATTTTTAGCGGCTATCTCAACGGTCAATTTAAGCCCGATGCACCCATGAACCGGGCAGAATTTGCGGCTGTACTCTCCCGCGCCTTTCCCCATCATCCGAAAACGGGCCAAACTGGAGTTCAATTCAGGGATGTACCTCCTTCCTATTGGGCGTATGGGGTGATTCGCCGTGCCTATGCATCGGGATTTCTGCGCGGTTTTCCCAATCAACGCTTTCAGCCCACGGATCGGCTCTCCCGCCTGCAAGCTTTATTGGCTTTAAGTAATGGCTTAAACTATGAACCGCAAAACTTGGTGGAGATGACTTTAAACGAAACTTTTGAGGATGCCGATCGCATTCCCGAATATGCTAGATTGGCGATCGCCGCCGCTGCGGAACATGAATTAGTCGTCAACTATCCGGACGCGAACCAACTGCGTCCCGATGCGATCGCCACCCGCGCCGAAATTGCCGCTATGATTGCCCAAGCCCTACAAACGGGTAATAGTGTCTCTCCAGTTCCCGATCAATATATTGCTAAAGTCAACATTGCTCCCCCAGTTCAGCTTACCGGAGAACTGCGGGGACTCTGGTTAACCCAACTGAGTCCCCACTCGCACTTCTTTCCCAACAATACGGAAACGGCGATCGATTATTTATCCCAATTTAATTTCAACACTCTCTATCCCAGTCTATGGAATCAGGGTCAAACCCTCTACCCCAGCCCCCTGCTGCAACAGCTTACAGGAGTTACTCAACCCTCTGACAATCCCCTAACAGAATTACTCAAAGCCTCTGGGCGCAACCGGATTAGCATCATTAGCTGGTGGCAAGGAGGGCTGAAACTTCCCGCGAACTCTCCCTTACTCGAAAACCGTCGCCATTGGATCGCTACCCGTCAAGATGGAGTCCAATTTGGCACAGGAGAATCCAGTTATGTTTGGCTTAACCCCTTCCATCCCGAAGTACAAGCCTTTATCCTCAATTTAGTGGGAGAAATGGTCAGTCAGTATGAAATTGAAGGCATTCAACTCGACTCCTCCTTCTGTCCGCCCGTTGAATTAGGCTATGATGCGGTTACCAAGCAACTTTATCAGCAAGACCATTCCGGAAAACAGCCCCCTTCTAACCCCCAAGATCCAGCCTGGGTGAAATGGAGACGCGATCGCCTCACAGACTTTCTCAAACAGATTTCTATCCGCATCAAAGCGCAAAAACCCTACTGTATTCTCAGCTTTGTCGCCGATCTTCAGCGTACCGATACGCTCCAAGATCCCCAACTTTGGGCAACCGATCGGGTTATTGAAGAACTCATTGTTTACTCAGACTCTAAACCTTCCTTAGACCATCCGGCGATCGCCCTAGCGAAACATAAAATTCCCGTCAGTCTCGGTCTATCAACTCAGAATACATCTCTGGTGAAAATTAAACAGGAAGCTCAAGAAGTGCGCGATCGTAACTTAGCCGGAATCTGTTTCTTTTCCTATACCACTCTCATGACCTTACTCGCTCAAAAGCAAGCCGAACAAGAATTTAGTGCCCTCTTTCCCGAATTAGTCGAACGAGCGCAAATCATTCCCTCCCCATCGTTATAACTTCATGACTCGTTACGATCGAATGAGAGGTCTAAGAAACCCGGTTTCTGGTCTACGCAGGGGTCTTCTCCCACAACTTAAGATAAAATAGGAAAGTTAAAAACCCGATTTCTGGGGTGAGAGCGATGCCCTATCGTCAGGTGCAATTTCAGCAAGGATGTTATTATCACATCTATAATCGGGGAAATAATCGACAGCCAATATTCTTTGAAACGGACAACTATCTCCACTTTTTACGTCAGTTTCGCCACTACTTCATTCAACCCCAAGCCCTCGACATTTTAGCCTATTGCTTGATGCCCAATCATTACCATTTTTTAGTCTACTTAAATCAGGCAGACTTTTCCCAGCACATGCAACGGTTTACCCTGTCCTATACGAAAGCTATGAATCGGCGTTATGAGCGAGTGGGTTCATTATTTCAGGGACGCTTTCAGGCCATTTTGGTCGATAGAGATCGATATTTAGCCCATTTAACCCGCTATATTCACCTGAACCCAGTGCAGGCGAATTTGGTCGAGTCGGCTGAAGATTGGCCGTTTTCCAGTTATCCAGAATATCTGCAAGTGCGCGGTGGCACTTTACCCCAATGTGAGAGGGTGACATCGCTGTTTGAGTCGGTAGATGCCTATCGCGAGTTTGTCGAGGAGGGAGGACAGGATGAGGTGATTCAAAATTTGCTCTTCGATGAGTAGCCAAGAAACTCGCGGGGGGTCTAAGAAACCCGGTTTCTTCGAGAAACCCGGTTTCTGGTCTACGCAAGAGGTGCAAGAAAACCCAGCTTCTAGTCTCCGTGGAGGTGGCCAAGAAACCGGGTTTCTACCTCTGTTCATTGTTCATTACCTCTCCCTACGGCATCCGCCAAGGTGTCCAAGCCTTCCTCCTCCAATTTGTCCAACAACCCCTGTAAAATCCGTTTCACCATCCAGGGGCCTTGATAAACCCAACCTGTATAGACTTGAATTAAACTCGCGCCGGCGTTAATTTTCTGCCAAGCATCCTCTGGGGTGAAAATTCCTCCCACGCCAATAATCGGTAATTGCCCTTGGGTTTGTTGCCAAATCAAGCGGATCACCTCTGTAGATCGATCGCCCAAGGGAACCCCACTAATGCCCCCTTGCTCTTCCTCCATCAGAGCGCCAGTTTTGGGATTGAGTTTGGTTTTCAGGGAATGTTTGTTAATTGTGGTATTGGTGGCAATAATCCCGGATAACTGGTAACTCTGGGCCAAATTCACCACATCAGCGATCGCCCCATCCTCGAGATCCGGAGCAATTTTCACCAAGAGGGGTTTGTGCCCTTGGTTTTCCTGTTGAATAGCCTCTAAAATAAGACTCAGTTGGCTGGCATCTTGGAGCGATCGCAAGCCAGGGGTATTGGGTGAAGAGACATTGACCACAAAATAATCTCCCCAATCCCTGAGTATACGGAAGCTCTGGCCATAATCGGCCGCCGCATTTTCTAGGGGTGTTATCTTTGACTTACCCAAATTAATTCCAATCGGAATTCGATGGGGGGTAGGGCAATGCTGGCCATCTTTCAACCGTTCTGCCATAGCTTCAGCGCCCTCGTTATTAAATCCCATACGGTTTAAAACCGCTCGATCTTGAGTTAAGCGAAACAAACGGGGACGGGGATTACCCGGTTGCGGATAGAAGGTGACTGTACCGAGTTCCACCGATCCAAAGCCTAAACGATCCCACATGCCCACCGCCAGGCCATCTTTATCATATCCGGCAGCTAATCCCACCGGATTGGGGAAGGTTAATCCCCAGAGAGTTTGCCCGAGGCGATCGTCCGTTAACCCTAACGTCCGATCGATAAAGGTGGCATAGCTGACGATCTGTTGGTGACTTAACCAGCTTAAAGCGCCCATAACCGAGTGATGGAGATCTTCTGGATCGACTTTAAGTCCTGCAAAGATAAATTGTTCAAGCATGGGGAACGGTTCCAATTGAACGGGTGAATAATGGATATTTAATCGGTGTTTGTCCAGATTCAAGTTACCCATTATTCCCGATCGACACTAAGCTTGTCTATTATTGATTCGTCATTCGCCCTTATTTACTATCCCTAGAAGCCTCGGTCTATGCCTCAGCAGTCAATACCGAAACAAAGCGAAAAACAACTGGTTACCCTGGGTCGGACTCTTCAAACCTTACGGGAAGAGGAAAGCCTGGATGTGTTGGTTGACACAACTATTGAATATATTGAAACGGAATTTGAATATGATTTAATCTGGATCGGTTTGTATGACCGGCGAGAACATCGCTTATTTGGCAAAGGAGGGATTCTCCCCTCGGGAGGCGATCGCTCCATCCTCAAACAGACGTTTGCCTTGAGTCCTGGAGATTTGTTCGAGCAAGTGGTGATTCAGCAAAAACCGGCAGGGGTTCCCGACTTGCGGGAAGAGCGACGAGCTGGGGAATGGCGGAAGTTAGCGGTAAAATTGAATATTCAAGGCACAATTGTGTTTCCCCTGCGCTATCGGGCCCTATGTTTTGGGGTGGTGATTTTGGGATCGAAATTGTGGGGAATTTCGCCCCGCTCGGATGAAAAGGCTCGTCTATCAATGATTTTTGGCGAATTGGCGGCCAGTTTAAATGAGATGGAAGCTAATTGGCGCAGGAATTTGGAGAAACGGCCGGATAAGCCGTTATTAGATGTTTTGGATCGGTTGCGATCGCTCTCCGATTTTCGCCAGCGGTTAGATGCAGTCGTGGCCAAAACCCATGAGTTTTTAGGTCCGGATCGGACGAATATTTATTGGTTTGAGCGCGAGAGACGCTATTTTTGGCGCAGAACTACCAATCTTCAGAAAACCCCCGCTCAAGGGGTGGGAAATCAAGCGTCCTCTGGCATTACGGTGCAGGAGGTGATTGGGTTTTATAAGGCCCTGGTGGCCGATCAGGTGGTGTCTGTGGGGGAAGCACGGAGTTCCCTGAAGGCCGATACCACCAGTCGCCTCATGCAGCAAATTAAGGCTCGTTCCCTGTTAGCCGCTCCAATTATCTATCAAAATGAGTTGCTGGGTTTTTTGGCGATCGAGGGGAATGAACCGCGTATTTGGGAGGATGCAGAACGCAAATATGTGCGGGGTGTGGCTCAGTTAATTGCCATGATGGCTCCCCTAGAGGAGATGGAGGAAGCAGTGGAGCGCACCAAAAAAGACCAGGCGTTGACGGCTGATTTGGTGCGATCGATCTATTCTGAGGATGATTGGCGACAGACCTTAGATCATTGTGCCCATTTGGTGTGCGATCGCCTAGGAGTAGAGCGGTTTTTGGTCTTACTCTACGATCGCGATAAGAATCATTTTGAGGTGGTTTGTCAAAGTCAACCCGCTAACCGTCGTCCTATTCCTTCCCTGCTACCGGTTCCTGCGGATGAAGAATGGCAGCAGCTTGAACAGTCGAGAGCGGCAATCCCGATTGAAAATTGGGAGGAAGATTGGGAACTAACCAGTTGGCGCTCCCTGTTTACTCAGGTGGGAATTAAGAGTGTTTTACTCTGTAATACGGCGATCGGCCATGAGATGGAAGGGGTGCTGATGGTTGCCCATGATGTGGCTCGAACTTGGGAGGGTACGGAATTAGAATTGGTACGGGTAGTGGCGCAACAGTTAGGGTTGATTCTCCACCAATGGCAACTGCATAGCCAGCAACAACAACAGGAAAAGCTACAATCTTTGATTCAATGGGGACAAACAGCTATTCAATCGGCGATCGACAATTCGGATATCCTAGAAGAGGAGACCCTCAAGCAAATTGTCCAGGTATTTAAGGTTCCTTTAGCGTTGAACATTCGTTGGTCTTTGGAGAAGCCAGAGGTCGGTTATATTACCAACGCCCAGGTCACTAGCCCTGAGTTTAATATACAGACGAAAGGAAAGATTGATCTGGCCCACGATCCCTTGATAGAAGGGGTTTTAGCCAGCTCAGGGGTTTATCAGCTCTCGAGCGAACACCTTTCTCCACTGACACGCCAATGGTTGAGTGGATCGGGCATTGGGGAAATTGTGGCGATCGCCTTTCGGGCGGATGAACAGGCAACGGCAACGGGCATTATTGTCTTAGCCGATGCTCCAGGACGGTTATGGGCCGATCCGTACCTTACGGCTTTAGGAATTATGGTTCGACAACTGGCTTGGTCTGAGCGCATGACGACGCTGCAAAGTTACTTTGAAGTCCAGCAGGATCGGGCGCAAAAGTTGAATTGGTATAAGCAACGTCGGAGTGAGATGGCCTATCGCAAGCTGACAATGGAACTGAAAAAACTGAGTAATTTGGGGACTCCCAAGGATGCTCTAACGGTTACCCGTTATCAGCAAGGATTGCGATCGATGAATTCTACATTGGGTCATCTGGCGCAAATGCTCAAAGATGAACAATGGGAATTGCAATGGTATCAGATGCACTTGCCTTTAGTCAGTTTAATTAAACGGGCGATCGAACGGGTGGATGTATTGGTGAAAAAGCGGGAACAATTTATCCGTGTCCAAGGACAACCGGGAGCGATGAATTTGGTGGGTGATGTGATGAAATTAGAGTTGATTTTCCACGAAATTTTAGGCATTGCCTGTAAAATGGGCCAGCCGAAAGCACAAGTGGATATTTGGTGTAATGGTCTCTCGAAAACGGAACTCCTCCCTGCTCAGGAGAAAATTGCCCAGCGCTTGCGCCAGAACCCCAATCAATCGAATCAACTTGAACCTCTTTTATTATTTGATGTTTCGATTGTTTGTGCCACATTATTAGAACCGAGTTTAATCCTTGAACTCCAGCAAGGGCGATCGCCCGATCTCCTGACTCCATCTTTGCTGGATCAACCCCCCGGTTTGCATTTGCTCATTTGCCAATCTCTGATTCAAAGTGTTGGGGGATATTTTAATACTTACTCTCTGGAAAATGATCGGATTATGTTCCAGTTATTGTTACCCGTTGAATCGAGTCAAGATTAATCCTTTCGCCACTGGGGCCGGTATTTCCACAACAAACGCAGCAGGCGCAAAGGATAATAAAAGAAAAACAACCCGGAGGGTAAGGGGAGTATTTCCCACTCTAGGGGGGTAGGGGTTGCTACATAGTCAAACCAGTACCACAGGCGATCGCGCCATGAATCCATTGTTTGCACATAAATTTGTCCCATTAACTTGAGACTATCTGTATCAGATGTGAGGTTAAACCATTGTTCCTCTACTAATTTGGCTAAGTCCTGAATCTTGCGATTATTAGCTAAGTTAGTCCTCCACTGTTCAGGAATCGGAGCATCTAAATAATGGTAGGCTAACCATAAGCCTAGCTCTAACATGGTTTGAGTGCCCAAATGACCCACTTGGCGATCGATCCACTGCCAATCCAAATCCCGATATCGATTTAAGAGTTCAGCAATATCGCAAACCCAAGACAAATGAGACCAATCATGTTTAGCCCCATGAACACATAAAAATAACAATAAGGCTTCTGGAGAGAGAGTAAGAATGGTTTGATTCGCCAATTGTACTCGATTTTGATAGTTTTCATCTTCCCAAACCAATTGGGGATTTTCATGAAACGAGAGCGCCGAAGAAATCAAAGACCAATGCAAATCCAGATGCACCTCTTTTTGGGGGGAATAGAAATTATGCTCTGGGCGAATTTGGGTATACTGATGTTCTTGCCATCCCTTAAACTCGAATTGGGGTAAATATCCTTGTTTGATTAGAGTTTTCGAGGCTTGAGCTACCGCCTCTTGAGAAATTAAAATATCTAAATCAACAAATTGCCTCAATCCCAAATTTTGATAAGCAACTTCAGCCAAAACCGGCCCCTTAAATGCCAAAAGTGGGATATTTTGCCTCTCAAAAAGTCGAATGATTTTAATCAATTCTTGTGTGAGGGATAAGTTGCGGCAAGCATTTTGCTTAAACTCGCTATGGATGACTTCAAAAAAAGCCATATCAACTCGATCTTTAAACTCTTTAATCGTCCAGTAAAACAGAGGAATTAATCCATGATAGCTAATCGAATTGAGAATATCATCCCAATTTAAATTCCTTGACAGTAGCTCTAGAATTTTCTCTTGATTTTCGCCAGAATGATACGTGCGAGCGCAGTTCAAGATGAGTTCATGTTCAAGACGCATGTTTAGGAAGAAGAAGCGTTATCGATAATAGTGAGCTTGAGTATTAAACAGTGTTGCATAAATCCCTGCTTTTTCCATTAATTGCCTGTGATTTCCTGTCTCCACAATTCTACCCTCTTTTAAAACGAGAATTCGGTCAGCAAATTTCACAGTTGAGAGACGATGACTAATGATAATAGACGTTCGTTTTTGCGTTAATTGATTCAACTGTTCTAAGATTTCTGCTTCTGCTTGGGGATCTAAGGCGCTAGTGGGTTCATCTAAGATTAAAATGGGGTGATTTTGACGCAGGAAAGACCGCGCGATCGCCACTTTCTGCCATTCACCAATACTCAGTTCTTCTCCATTAATCAATTGTTTGCCTAAAATCGTATCATATCCTTGGGGCAATTGCACAATAACATCCTGAATCTTAGCTAATTCAGCCGCTCGCTTAATTAGGGCTAAATTATCCCAGTGCTGAATATCTCCAACACCAATATTCTCTTGTACCGTTAAATGGTAATGGGCATAATCTTGAAAGACAATGCTAATCTGCTCTCTTATCTGTGTGGGAGATAAATCGCGCAGATCAACCCCATCTAAGCGAATGGTGCCAGCAGTCGGATCGTATAAGCGGCACAACAGTTTAATCAGCGTGGTTTTTCCTGCCCCATTTGCCCCGACAATAGCGATTGTTTCTCCAGGTTCAATCGTAAAGTGAACATCTTCTAGAACTGAGCGTTGACTCCGGGGATAGGAAAAACTGACCTGCTCAAATTCTATTTTGCCTTCAATCATCGCCGGAAGTCGAACGGGGTGAGATGGTTCTCTAATAGTTGGTGTCAAGTTAAGAAATTGATAAAACGTGGAGAGAAATAGACTATTCTCATACAAAGAAGCTAAATAACTTAAGCTTTCTCTCAGTAAGGTTTGTCCTCGCTGAAAAGCTTGATAGTACATGACTAAAGAGCCAATGGTAATTGCCCCCGTTAATGCCCGATCTGCCATCAGAGCAAAGGCGGTAAAAACGGCTAGAGTTGCACTACTTTGGGTGATACTTTCGGCAAATGAACGACGCGCAGATAGGGAGATGCGTTGTTGACGAATGCCTTGACGGAGGGTGTTAAAACGTCGTTGAAAGAGTTTCCCTAAGTCAAATAAGCGAAGTTCTTTGGCATGATCGATTTGGGTGATTAGCGTACTATAATAATACGCCATGCGTTCTTGGGGAGTCCATTGTTGCCATTGGCGATAAAGCTGTTGGGAAAATTTTAGCCGAACTAGAAAAACAGGGATAGCAGCTATTACGAGGATAAGGGCGATCGCCCAATCCAAAGAAAATAGTAGAATGCCGATGCCTACCAGAGATAAACTACTATTGCCTAATTGGATGAGTCGGTTTAAAATTAAAGGTGGACGGTAAGATGCCTCGGTCTGTGCCTGATGAAGTACATCATAATATTGGGCATTTTCATAGTATTCCAAATCTACTTCAATGGACTTGGCATGAAGCAGATTCTGCACGTAGTCAGTAACAATTTGAGATTGCGCTTCACTTACCCATCCGGCTAAGGATCTCAGTCCGTCAGCAATAATCGCCACCAATGCAGCAATAGCAATTAGCACAAGTATCGGTTTTAGGGAGGCTTGGGGAGTGGAAATGCCTTTGGTGATGCGATCGATAATCAGCTTGGTGAGGTATAGAGAAACGAGGGGTAAAACGGATTGGAGACCGACTAAGACGATATTTGCCAGTGTTAGCTTGGGGGTACTCTCCCAAACCAACTGCACCGCTTTTCTGAGATAGAGCAACCGTTGAAAGCGGGAGGCGATCGCAGCGATTATCGCCATTATTCTATTCACTGTACACTGTTGATAATTGTCCTACCCGCGTTAAAGCCTCTTTCGGCGTAGAAAATGCTCCTGGAAACTGCTCCATTAAAACTCCTGCAATTTCGCTCACCGATTTTCCTTGCCCCATAGACTCTAAAACCAATTGCGCTATCTTACCCTCTTGATTCAACTGGGGTATAAAATTCCCTGCCTGCTTCCGCAACTGCTGAGGAGAAAGGGATTGGGCAAAAAATGTAGATTGCTTAAACTGAGCCTTACACTGGCTTTCTTTCCCTTGTTCCCATACCTGGGTATCCCAACGGAATATATAGCTATTGTTTACCAAGTTAGCTTGTGAATTCACGGAAATTGTATCGCCTAAACGAATTTCAACCGGCTCTAAAAACGGGAAAAACGCTGTCCCATAAATCAATTCTGGCATTCCTGGAGCGGTGGAAAACCCAACGCCCTCAATCAACGTTGCATCAAACCATACACTCAATCCATGGGCTGTCCCACTCCGAGAGGGTTCAAAAATCATTTGATTGCCCACATTAGGATTTTCAATGGTTCTATAATCTAACGTTGCCCAAAGTTGCGGTTGTACCAATAATTGAGAAGGCATTACCCAGCCTTTCCCCCAAATATTATTGACGTTTTTTTTCGCCGCATCCATGTTGAAACTATAACAATATTTATCCCAAGGATCGTTAATTGTGTTCCACAAATTAGGTGCTTCTACCACACTCACCCAAATGTTATCCTGTTGGGGAATCAACACACCTCCGGGACGCAATAACCGGGTTCTCGCATCAGCTAATGAGCCAATATGTTGCTGAAATAAAGGTAAAACTCCCCGCAAGTCAGAGATGATGACATCAGCTAATTCGGGTAATTTAACGTTAGTCGATAGGTCTTGGATAAATTCAATTTTATCCCTATAGCCATTAGCAACTGCGGCCTGTTTGCCGATTTCAATCGCTGGATTGGTTTCAATGGCGTAAACTTTTTTTGCACCTAACTGACAAGCAAGGAGGGCAAAGATTCCGGTTCCCGTTCCTATATCGAGAACTACTGAATCTGGAGTAACTGATTGTTTCAAAGCTTGCGTATAGGCTTCCATGCGGCCGCGATCGCCGATCATGGAGCCGTAACCCGAGACACTATACATGGTCTAAATTCTCTAAAATCACAGTTGGAATGTTGAATAAATGCTCAGAGTCAGGGTGAGCATTCAGTTGATAAACCGGAACTTGATTAACGGTGTCGCTGAGAAAACCAAACTCCTGTTCCCGCATGGTTTTATCGAGGAGCAAGTTGGCATAAGTATTGGCAATCAAATCCATTAAAGCTTTACGTTTTGGCAGTTGTGTGAGCGCTGGAATGGGAGAAGAACTGGTGCGATCGCCTAATATATAAATACCAACGAGAGGTAGAGGAGTATCTTGGAACTTGTACTGGTCTTGATTGAGGTCTAAATAGGTTTTATCCCAACTGGGGTTAGTGGGAACAAGGCGAGGAAGTGCATCAGGGTTGTTATAGAGAATTTCTACAGAAGAAGGCCAAAGTCTGAGTCGGGGATAGGCGGGCTGAACTAGAATCTGATGGTCTTGGTCTAGTAAAGCTACGATATCGTCAGAAAGGATAGGATATCCAAGTTCGGCAAATGCTGCTGCGGTGGTGGATTTTCCTGCACCAGAACGACCGACGATGGCTATGGCGCGATCGCCGACGGCGATCGCACTCGCATGAAGACAGGTTACTCCCCGCAGACGCAAAACTAGACCCATAACCGGGCCAAGCAAATAGGTCGCTGTATCCTCTAAGGTGAGGTTTTTCGGCCAAGTCCCCCAGATTTCCGTACCTTTACGGTCAAAGACAAACTGAGTGCCATCATCATAGGTCAACCGCAGATGAGAACCTCCCAGAAGTTCCTCTACTATCCACACGGGATTACCCATTTCTGTTATGGAAGAACTTGTAGACCAAACGGGAAAATGATGCTGATCTAGGTTCTGTAGCCAAGGAGGTTGAGCATTAAGGTAAACTACTAAGTCTCCCTTTTGCGCTCTAGACAAAGCTACTAAACCTGGGATCAGAATCTCAGATTTGATGTATAAGCCAAACGCTAAATAAAGTCGTGCCAAGACAAAATGAGATCTTTATAAGGGAGAGGAGTCTGTTAAATTGAAGTCTAAAGGTTACATATTATAACCCGTCTTATTAGTTACGCTGGGGGGTCCTGAATGATTATCACTATTTTGCTGGGGCATATTGTTATTCTGTGTTAACTTGCTAATGTCACCATAGACTTTCAAAGTGGGACAGTTATAAGTTTTTTTGGATGTTTGTTTAGACTGTAAGTACATAGTAGACCTCCGATTGGGATTGTGAGTGAACTAATGCTAACTGCTCCAACCAATAGTTAAGACTAATGGGACGAAGATTGATCCAAGCTTCACTGGTTTGAGCTTCCTTTCCGCAAAGGTTAGGAATCACTCCATGATTAATATACAGCGATAACTCAGAAATTGGATCAAACTCATCCACCCATTTCATCCTTGATTGCTGTAATACTAAGTTAGTGGAGTTACCCATCGCTGGAGTTTTCGGTCTGGTACGAACTGATTCTGGCAACTTATTCTTCATACTTACCCGCAGGAGTTCTTTGAACATCATCCAAGGAATAACTGGAATTGACAATAGAAATTTGATTACGCGTAAATCAAAATAAGGATATCGGACTTCAAGAGGAGAATGGGTTATTCCTGGGTCATAGTTTTCAAATAGATAGGGCCAAAATCTCGAAGTCAGACTGAAATACGCTTCCGGACGTACAGGATGTATGGGTTTGGGTCTAATAAGAGCATTTCTCCATCTTAGGGTTAAGTTTAATTTATTTGACCATTGAGGATTGAGCCATACAGGATAAGGGAGTTGCCAAGAAGATATTCGTAACTTTTCTTTGATCCGAGCGCGTATTCCTGGTTGAGGAAACCGTCCATGGGAGCGCCAGTAGGACAACCATTCTCTTAAAAGGGTTCCTATTTTCCTCTTTTTAATTAAATAGAGTGAATAATAATATGCACCTTCATTACCAAACACCCCATCTCCACCTTCACCACTTAATCCAATTCGGCTTTGATCTGTAATTTGTTGTTCGTATTCTTGATTTTTTCGGGTTAGAGAAATCAGAGTAGGTTCTGGGGTACATGATTTAATTTCTTCGAGTCCTTTATAGACCTCAAAGTCATCAGCAATTCGGTAGTGGATGGGAATGTCGAGATGTTGAGCAACTAAACCGGAGTAGTAGCGCTCTTCATCGGGGAGGAGACGATCGAAGACGGTGGTGTATGCTCTGAGATCGTGGGAGGGGTAAGTTTTTGTGAGGAGTTCTTTGGCGATCGCCGTTACACTGGTCGAATCTAATCCTCCACTCATGTAAACTGCAACTTTATTCGTTCTCAGCCGATCGCCGACTGCTAACCGCATTAACTCCAAAAACTGCTCTACATACTCTTCATCCCGTTTATACCGGATATAGCCATCCGTGGGCAATGTCCAGTATCTCTCCACCTTAAAGCTCTCTGGAGTCCAGATTAACCGATGTGCCGCAGGCAAGCGTTGAATATCGGCAAAGGCGCTCGTATCGATTTCTTGGTTGTAGCCGAATAGGAGAAAATCGGCGATCGCTAAATCATTAAGCTTCTCCGATACAGACGGATGCAGTCTCACACAATTGAGCGTATTGCTAAACACAAATTCTTTGCCCAAATGAGCGTAGAAAAACGGTTTTACTCCAAACCGATCTCTGGCGCAAAACAAACGCTGTTCTCTGCCATCCCAGATGGCGAAGGCAAAATCCCCAATCAGGTAATCCAAACAATCTATACCCCAAACCTGATAGGCATCGAGGATTAGATTGGGATCGGGAGTATCTAAGTCAACCGGTTTTCCTCGGTCTTGAAGACTACGGATCAACTCTCTGCGACCATCTACCCGTGCATCTGCTACAATCCATACCCGCCGATCTACCGTTAGAGGTTGGGTTTCATTCGCAGATTCGTCAGTTGTCCTTAACAGGGTATGCCCAAAACCAACAGAACCCTCTGCCCAGATTCTCTGGACATCCGGTCCTCGGAAGGTCATATATCCTGTCATCCGTGCCAATAGTTCCCGGTCAACCGGGGCATTATCGGCATTGACGATTCCTACGATTCCGCTCACTCTCTTCACCTCTATATGGTGTTTAGATGGAGTAATTAGCTGATTTTTAAATCAGCCTGGCCGCTTAAAACGAGCTGATTATACTCTACCTATGCCTTAACTGTAAACCGATCTACCTTGATTTTTCCAGAGTATACGATAGCACAACTGAAGGATTTCCCCGAATCATTCTTATGCAATATTGAAAAGCAATGGGCGATCGCTCCCGATCCTTAAAGCCACTTTTACACTGGACTCACAGTAACCAGGTCATGATCGACCATATTTTCAATCAGTTCGATTAAATCTTGGTGCAGTTTTTCCGGCTCTACCTCATACTCTTCCAATAGGCGATCGCTCGCTTCTTGAATCGAAGCAGAACCTGTCAACAGGGATAACATCCGTGAACCCACCTCATCCAAGCCGAAGTATTCCTCACTGTTTAAGTTGAGTAATACTGATTCTCCAGAGAGTTCCTGAACTAGAACCTCTGGAGCTAGAGTAATATTTTGTTGATTAGAAATAGAGATTTCCACCTTAGTTTTGGGTTAATTAATTAGCTATGGGTCAATTGAGCCATCGTGCGAACTGGATTCAGCTCATAGTATAGCGATTCCGTAAAACTTAGCAAGGCCCGTTTATCCCAGCTTATGCATCTTGCCTTTAAGGGTTACACTGAAAGCATACACTCAAATTAATCCGATCTCCACACTTACCCTCCATGCAAACGCTGACTGCTAGAACCGTTTCCCTAAGTGAACTCGAAGATCGTTTTCAACTGCACTTGACAAATGACCCTGATGCTTTCTCAGAATGGCACACAGCGCTACCAGAATTGACCAATACAGAGCAAGATCGCTGCGATCGCATTAAAACCAGCTATACCTATCTCCTGCGCTATCCTCCACTGCTGGAAAACACAGTGAAAATGGTCGTTCTTTCTCCTCTGTTAGATATGGCAGGTTTCTTTTTACCTCCCTTCCGCATTCGCTCGGAAGTCTCTACAGAAATCACTGACCAAGATGGAGAATTGAAAGTTACGGGCAACTTAGATGTATTGGTGTTGAGTGAGAAGTTTTGGGTATTGGCGATCGAGTCTAAGCAAGCGGCTTTTTCCCTAGAAGTAGGCAGATCTCAACTACTTTCTTATCTCCTTGCTAGTCCTCATGCAGCCACATCTGCCACCTATGGACTCCTCACCAATGGAGCTAATTTTACCTTTGTGAAACTTATACCTGATGTGAACGGGTTTATTTATGATCTCTCAGATGAGTTCAACCTTCGTAACCGCCAGAATGGTTTATATCCCGTTCTGCAAATTCTCAAGCGTCTGGCTAGTGTATTCACCCAAAGAGTCTAAAATTGCTGGGAGGTTCTGTGGGGGTTAACAGCACTCAACCGTTCTGAAAAACTTAGAGAAACTACGACAAACCTAAACTAAGTTGTACATAGTCTGATGTTTCCTTCCTGCTTCGCTGTGCCCGCTTTGCCGAAGCATTACGTTGGTTTGACACTCCACAGGCTGACACGGGAGAACTTCCCGCCTTCGACAAGTTTATGGCAGCATTTAAGTCACGGTCTAAAAAGAAGCCACAAGATGGACAGATAAACATCCTATCTTTGAGTTTTAAGTCTTTCTTGATTTCTCCACAATCTGAACAAGTTTTAGAAGAAGGGAAAAATCTATCTACGACTGTTAACTGACTGCCGTACCACTGGCACTTGTACTCCAGTTGCCGCCTAAACTCATAAAACCCACCATCGGCTATCGCTTGAGCTAACCGATGGTTTTTGAGCATTCCGCTCACATTTAAGTCTTCTATAACTACCTCGCTGTGGTTTTTCGCTAAGTAGGACGTTAACTTATGGGTGGCCTCTTTACGAATACAGGCAACTCTATAATGTGCTTTGGCTAAACGCTTGATTGCTTTTTTGTGGTTGTTGGAACCTTTTATTGAGGTTGAGTGAGGTTTTGAACGATTTCACAACAAAAATCCTTGGCTACTGCCTTTAATTGTTGGACTATCTGTTTATTCTTATGGCTTCTTGACCCATAAAGCCTCGCTGAAAAAACCCTTACAGGAAGGACAAAGGGAAAACCTGGTTTTCCCTATTGCCTGTTATCCATTGTCTCCCTGCCTAATAATGGTTGCCCACCTTTCGATGGTGAACGGCAGTTAGAGCATCTACATTACTGACTCGTCCAGTATCAATGGTGGAATAGACTAACCAATGATCGGAAAGCTCCATCCGACTAGCCACTTCACATTCTAGATAAGCAAGAGCATCCGTCAAAATGGGGCTGCCATTGGCGGCTGTTTGGGTTTTTACCCCTTCAAAGCGGTCGGCACCAGGGCCAAAGCGCTTGAGGAAATGGCGCATTAAGCCTTGATAGTTATCTTCGCTGAGGATATTGAGAACAAAAGTATCGCCTACATGCATCAGGGATTCGATCGCCCGATCCTTGGCTACAGCAATGGTAATCCCTAGGGGCTTAAAGCTCGCTTGAGTGACCCAAGACGCGAGCATAGCGCTTTTGAGGGAGCCTTTTTGGGCGGTAATGATATAAAGTCCGCCACTTAAACGACCCAAGGCCCGGTCTAGGTCATTATCCAGGGACTTCATCTGTTTAATGGCATCTTTGAGTCCCAAAAGTTGCCCCATATCCGTTCCCGCTTCTTCACAGACTTGATAGGTGGCTTCTGTGGGAACTTCTTTGATCAAAATAGCGGGAAAGGCTTCTTTAAGTCCCAGTTCTTGGAATTGGTTCCGCAGGGGATATATGGAGAGATCGTCGCCTCCACCGGACTCAAAAAGACCGATCGCCTGTTTATCGTTGGCAGCGACTAAAATGGTACTCAGGGCTACTTCTGCTTCTTTGCCAACATCTCCGGACTGGGGAGTCGCTCCAATGATGAGGGCTGATGCCATTTCTACCAGTTCCCGGACTTCCTGGGGATCGGACGATCGCAAGTCCATCATTTCTACAGCGATCCCGGTTTTGGTAATTCCGTGGGAAATTGCTTGCGAGAGGCGATCGCTATAGCCATAATCGGAAGTATAGAAGACGGCAACGGTTTTTTCGGCTTTGGTTTTCTCCTTACTCCAGCGATCGTAACGGCCGGTGAGTTCCTCTAAGTTATGCCACAATAGAGGCCCATGGCCGGTGGCAATCAGGTTAATCTCTGGGAGTTTGGCCATCCGTTTCATGGCGTTGACAACAGAACGGGCATTGGGAGCCATTAAGCATTCATAGTAGAAGCGAAAGTCTGCTTCAATGTCGCTTAAGTTTTCATCATAGGTGCGATCGGAGCAATAGTGCATTCCGAAGGCATCGCAGGTATAAAGAACAGACGTTTTATGGTCGTAGGTAAAGATAGTATCGGGCCAATGGAGATTCGGAGCGCTAACGAATTCTAAAATATGGCCTTGACCCAAATCTAGGGTATCGCCATTTTTCACCAATTGGCTTTCAAAGGGTTTATGAATTAGATTTTGGAGAAATTGAACGGCAATTTTAGCCCCAACTACGACTGCATGAGGAGCAAGTTCGAGGACATCTTTGACCAAAGCACTATGATCGGGTTCCGTATGACTAATCACAATGTAGTCAATGGTGGCGGGATCGATTTGTCCTTTGAGGGTGTCAAGATAGAGTTGCTCAAATTTACGATGGGACGTATCCACCAGAGCGGTTTTTTCACCTTGGATAATGAAGGAGTTGTAGGTGGTGCCATTTTGCAGTCCGAACTCGATGTCAAAGCGATCGCGATCCCAGTCGAGGGAGCGGATCGTTGTCGTATTTTCGGCGATCGAAGCGGTTTCTATTGTTAGTCTTTTTTGAGGGCGATCGGTCAGTGCTACCATAGTTTTCTGTCCTGTATGGGAGGTGAGGGACGACGGCGATCGTCGTTATCTATATCTCTCTTTATTGTTACAAAATCCTGGGATTTCGGAAAGGTCAGTCCAGTCAGAAGAATTAATCAAACGAGTTAATTACGGATATACCCCATGGAGAGCAGGGGGATGAGGAGATAGGGAGATAGGGGGTTTTTATCATATCTGCCGACTCCCCACTCCCCACTCCCTGATAAACTGTAGACAGAATGTTAACCGTGTTTCTGCTATGCATACCCAATCTTCGTCTTTGAGCGCCGAGCAACACCAGAAAAAAATGAAACGTCGCCAAGAGGTGCAAAAAGAGCGCGTTAGCAAAGCCGATAAGGAAAAGGGTTTGATTATTGTCCATACAGGAAATGGGAAAGGCAAAACTACAGCCGCGTTAGGAATGGTGTTGCGATCGCTCGGTCAGGGCTATAAAGTGGCGATCGTGCAATTTATCAAAGGCGCATGGGAACCGGCAGAGAAAGCGGTTTTACAACCCTGGGTTCCCCAACAACTGGAATTTAAGGCTATGGGAGAAGGCTTTACTTGGGATACTCAAGATCGCGATCGTGACATCGCTAAAGCCACAGAAGCTTGGCAACAGGGATTAGCCTATTTGCACAACCCTGAATTTCGCCTCGTATTACTCGATGAAATTAATGTGGCACTTAAATTGGGATATTTGCAGGTTGAAGACATTATTGCCGGTTTAAGCACAAAACCCCAAGATTCTCACGTCATTCTCACGGGTAGAGGTGCGCCAGAAGCCTTAATTGAAGCCGCAGATTTGGTTACTGAAATGAAGTTACTTAAACATCCTTTCCGCGAGCAAGGAGTCAAAGCACAACCCGGAATTGAGTATTAGTATTCATTAATAGACTTCTGGTAGCAGTTAGGGAATAGGGAATAGGGAATAGGATTGTGGTACATGGCTTTGGGGATTCAACGGTGTACTCCATGACAGCACAAAGTACTGTATGCAAGAGATCTAATAATTAGACTTCTTCTGTCACTTTCCAAAACAGAGGGAGTGGACAGTCAGTAAAACCCTGTTTTCCCATTCCCCATTCCCCATCCCCTAATCATTTTTCTCAGCGACTTGAGGTAAACGATCGCCTAAAAAACTCCATTGAGCGATCGCCTCATTAGTCCATAACCAATCGTCTTTTCCTAGAGATAGAGGTTGAAACGCCAATGGAGCGCGATCCATTACAGCCTCATAAAATTCAAATGCTTTTTGCTCTTGATTTTCCTGGGCAAAAACTAAGGCTAATCCAGCATAAGCCGTTAATAATTCTGGGGAAGCCTCACTCTCAGTATGCTGAGTTGCCAGCTCAAAATTCTTCTTGGCTTTACCTAAATCATTGTAGGCATAATAAGCAAATCCTAAAGCATTGTAATATTTTGCCTGTTGAAACCCTTCTTTTATCGGAATGCCCCAATATCGGATGGCATCATCCACACTGTAATTGCGGTTTCCCTGTTGTAAGGCTTGCCAAACTAAGCGCCCCCAAATATAACTTAACTCTGGTTCATTGTTCAACTCACGGGGAGCCGTTTCTAAGGCTTGCTTTGCATAGGAAATAACTCCACTGTCAAGCAAGTCTTCTACATGGATAATTCCTTGCTCCACATTACTTTGATTAAACTCAGCGATCGCCTGAATGACCAGATTCTGGTTGGCATTTTCTGTATTGGGCTGATCCGTAGGCAGAGGAGAAGGACTCACGACAACAGGATCTTCCCAAGGATTGACAAAAGTAATATATTCCTGGGAAATACTAAATATCAATAGAGCAACTCCTCCCAAAAGGCTTGTCCCTATAATCCCAAAGCGCCCAAGATCTAAGGGAAAAGATGAGAGTCTCACCCATCGCTTAGACGATCGCCTCTTGTCCGGTAATGCCTTTTTTTCAGGTCTCTCTACAGGTAAAGAGGAAACCGCTTGAGTGTGTGCCAAAGCTTGATTCAAGGCGATATTCCCTTGGGGATGTTCTGGATCGAGATCGAGCAATTGACGATAGAGTTCAATCGCTTCTTGGACTCGGCCTTGTTCATGTAAAATACAGCCTAAATGGTAATAAGCATCAGTATAATGGGCATCAGTTAATAAAGCCATCTGATGGGCAGAAATAGCATCTTCAATTTGACCTTCTTGATAAAAAATGACTCCTAAGCGATCGTAGGCTTCTACATCCTGGGTATTTTCTTGAATTCGTTGCTGATAGTAGGCTTTATCCTTCTTGATGGAAAGCTCAGGAACTTGTGGAGACGCAACAGCCGGGACAGGACGAGAGACAGAATGGGGACGCTTCTCTGGAGGAAAAAATTGCTCAAATCCGGGTTGTAAATAGAGAATGGGCAAGGCAAAATAGAGAGCATCGGAACCATAGGCAGCAATCAGACCCTGACGAGTCCGATTTAAGCTTAAATCAATGGCATATTCTCGCTTCAGGTTGCGATAGAATAATTGACTAAATGTGATGGCGACTTGATCGGGGATGAGATCGCCCATTGCCAAGACACTGGGAATCCCTCGTTTGAGCAAACTTTCCGCTAAACTGGTATCTCCGCTTCCCGCACTGGAACAGGAATTAAACAGGGCCATTAAAATGCCATTATTGACTAATAAACCGGCTAAATCTTCTCCATGGAGTTGTTCAGTTAAGCCCGTATGTCGATTTTTGAGATAGATTTCGCCTCCTAAGGCATTGGCTTGACTATGACCGGAATAATGAAAAATGTGATATTGTCCTTGTTCTAGGGTTCGGGTTAATTGTTCGCGATCGGGAAAGGTGAGAATGTCCAAATGGATATCCAAACCTGTACCTTTGTGATTTTGCAGTTCCCCTTGTAAGCGATACATTTCTTGATCGAGAGCTAACCCTTGTTGATCGCTTGGCGCTGAAAGCACCATCAAGATGTTTAATGGTTCTACAATTGGATCGGAGTTTAAAGGTCGGATTCTGGGATTGAGATGGTAGCGAGAAAAGAGAATTTCTGTATTGGTGGTGAGAGGGCGATCTCCAGCATGAAGAATTTCCCAAGGAAGTTGGGCGACTAGGGGATCTTTCAAGTGTAAGCGCAACCGTAGGGGTTCGGTGCGGTTATGGGCAATTCCTTGGGCAGTATGCCAACTTTGGGCGATTGTTCCTTGAAAGAGGGAGCTATACAAGCTTTTGCCAAAACTGACTAAATCTACAGACTCGGAGGAAAGGGGAGTCGGAAATAGAGGATCGCCGATCAGATATTCTGTTAATTCTAGCCAATCGGCGATCGGCCATTCCACCTGTTCTTCCGCTAGAGGAACTCCAGGAGCAACTAATTCGGTTCGCACTAAGTAAGTTTTACGCAAGGGAAGATTCTCACTGGCGCTTTCCCTGACATAACCGACTGGCGTGACGGACAAATGAAATTCTTGAGTCACTGCTTCACCTGCACCTTTTCCCGATTCGGATAAACACTTGGCTCTGACTTTCTTTACAGGAGTTAGAGCCTCAAGTCAGGGAAGTTTCTAGATCGGGGAAGTCGGGAGTGGGAAGTTGAAAGAGAATCAAAGCAGTCAGAAATAATTGGCGATCGCCTTGTATCCTCTCTGCAATTGTTTTAGAATGAGGTTGCTGAAGGTAGACTTTGTATACTACAATACTTCTACATAAAGTAGCTAAAACGATCTGCTTGGGTACAAAGAGGCTCAATCCAAGATCTCGATCGCAGCATCGCAACAATGAAACCTCAAGCAATGGTAAAGGCACTCTAAGTTGAAGCACCACGGAACTTTAAGTTAACGTTAGATTATAACTATCTCCGATCAAAATTTATTTCTTATTCTCAAGCCTGCTCAACTTAATTTATCCCTATCATCCCAAATCCGTGAGACCAAACCTATGAAACTTAAGAAACACGCTATACAAGCAGCAAGCTTGTCTCTAGTGACGATCATGGCG
This sequence comes from Roseofilum sp. SBFL, assembly GCF_017746885.1. NCBI lineage: Bacteria > Bacillati > Cyanobacteriota > Cyanophyceae > Desertifilales > Desertifilaceae > Roseofilum > Roseofilum sp. SBFL. Next base: position 133,567 of record NZ_JAGHZH010000184.1, read on the forward strand.
CTCTCGATAGCAGAAGAAACGGTTCAAGCTGCTATGTTTACTCCTCCTTCAGACAATAGCGCACCCAGTCAATCCACGGGAGGAGCATCGAGGAGCAGTTTTCTACCTCCTTCAGACAATAGCGCACCCAGTCAATCCACGGGAGGAGCATCGAGGAGTCGTTTCTTACCTCCTTCAGACAATAGCGCACCCAGTCAATCCACGGGAGGAGCATCAAGGAGTAGTTTCTTACCTCCTTCAGACAATAGCGCACCCAGTCAATC
>NZ_JAGHZH010000185.1:0-19381 GCF_017746885.1 Roseofilum sp. SBFL
CGATTCCACTGGGTCTTTGCTGTTTTTGTATTCTTTCTCTAACTCTGAGCTTGACAGATGCTCCTCTAATTCTAATTTTCTTGTCATCTTTCTCTCTTCTCTCTCTACCTCTACCTATACTATCCGGATTTGGTATCATATGGGCATCTTCTCTGAGGAGATAATTCGGATAGTCTTTGTGAAGAAGTTCCTGTGGAGCTATTAAATGATACTTAAAATTGCCCGCTGAAATGACGAAAAGGATGTTTTTGTCCTGGAGTCGGTAAGCAATTTCATCAATTATAGCCGCGAATCTAAATTGCTTTTCTCCTTCTTGGTAAATTAAATTGGAGTTGCCGAGAGAGATGTTGATAACCTTGCAGTTGGGATAGTTTTTGACAAAGTAATCGATCGCCTCCTCAAGTTGGTTTTCTAAAAGAGATTCCTCTTCATACTCGTTATTTTGATTAGTCACGCGAGCAGAAAAGAGCCAGACTTGAGGTTGAAATAACCTATTCTTTATACCTTCTGCCACGTCGCCATAAATTGCAATACCCGAAACTCCTGTCCCATGACCTCCTGTCAAGGTATCGCCATCGTCTGGTTCTCCAGTAACCCACTTGTGTTTGCGATCTGGGAATACATCAGCGTCTCCTAATGCCGGGCTAATTAGTGGGTGTCCTCTTTGCACTCCCGAATCAATGACTAAGACTCCAGCAGCTTTTTCTGGTGGGGAGGAGATTTCTGGTAAATCTGACACGGGGATATTGTACTGTGCCGGTGACTCGAAAGCGGGTTTAGGTCTTCTATCAATTTCCTTAACTTGGTATTCTTGCAATAAAAGTTCTAATATATCTGAATTAACGAGTATGCGAACGTTGCAAATATAGCTGCCGATGTAGCGATCGCTTACTCTCATCCCTAAACCCGGTTCGATATCGCGCAAGAAATTATCCACTTCATCAACATAGCTTTTCAGTTCCTCTTTATTTCCCGTGTGCCATAATTCCATATCCAGGGGAACGACCGAGCCAGGTTCCAAAGGGTCGTCTTTGAGCAATGGTCCTATTCTATCTTCCGGTTCTAGTGGGACTAGCTTTTCGATATCGTCTAAATAACCGGGACGGCCGTCAGTTCCAGCGTAGGACTCTAATTTTTTTCTAAATTCAGTCAGGCCGTTGTCGTCAGCAAAGACCACGATGGCCTGTTTTGCTTTAGGTTCCTTCGCTAAAAGATTAAGACCTAAAGAAGGCAGATGATTTTCTAAAGAGTCATTTTCTCTAACTGTAATCTTAAAAATCAGTTTTGGGTTAATCCCAAGATGTTCTTTTTCCTCTATATCCTTACTTAGGGAAGAAACTTGAGTTAATAGGGATTTGCCATGAGAAGAGCGATCGTTCCTTTTGTTATTTCCGCCACCACCTCGTCTAGGTCTCCTCGGAAATATCTCAACTTTCGGTAATGATAAATGCTCGTAATTAGTCATTCTTTTTTTCTGTCAGCAAGTCTTGATTTTTTTGTGAAATAGCGATCGCCTGCATCCGCTCTTGATAATGTTGGATTGCTGCTTCCAAATCTCCTGATTCTAACACTTTTTCACCGTCTAGTGTAGCACAAAAAATCAACATTGTTAAAAATCACAAACAGGTAAGAGCTAAATCTCTAAAAAATTTTAAATTGTCCAATTTAATTAGGTCATCTATTAGGCGAAAAATATTAGTCAACTAATTCACGAATTAAACCAGGACTAATCAACTTTAAAATTCCTAACATTTTTCAGTAAAAACCTATGATAATCCGTAACCAAATTCCTTCAAAAGGATACGGTTAAACCCCCTTGAGGTCATTCTCAGATTAATAAAAATTAAGCGATCGCCCTGAGTGGAACGCTCGGCAAGTGTGAATATATCAATGTTTTTCAGGGTAGCGCCTTTTCACAGACGAAAAAGGTTAACCCATCCAAAATAAACTCGAAAAGATACAAGCCGATAGAAGTCCCGTCGCATCGGCAAGAAGTCCTGCGGCAAGAGCGTGGCGAATGCGGGTAATGCCAACTGCCCCAAAATATACGGCAAGAACATAAAACGTGGTGTCCGTACTCCCCATCATGGTAGAAGCAACAAAGGCACTATAGGAATCCGGCGATCGCTCAACTAACTCGCTCATAATTCCAAAAGCTCCACCACCAGAAAGGGGGCGCAGGAGTGCCATCGGTAAGACTTCCGCTGGCATTCCGATTAAATTTGTTATGGGACTGAGTAAGTTAGAGACGGCTTCCATTGCACCAGAAGCGCGAAACATCCCAATAGCAACCAGAATGGCAACTAAAAAGGGAATAATCCGAATGGCAATATCAAAACCCTGTTTGGCTCCTTCGGTGACGGCTTCATAAACTTTTACCCCTCGCCCGACTCCGTAAGTAATAATGAGGAGGATCAAGATCGGCATTAGCCAATGAGAAATGAAATCTTGGTTAAAGAAATCCCCTAGGGTGTCGCTGCGAATCACCCCATAGATAATAGTCCCACTAAACCCAAGGATAAATAACCAAGCAATCATTTGAGACGCTCTACCTGTGGGATAGAGCAGGTGAGAATAATCAGCTTCTTCAACTTCTTCCACTCGATTATCGCTGCTTTCTATCTCTAATTCCTCTGGGGACGGCTCTGTGAGAGACTCAACCTCCTGGAAGCTAGAATCTTTTCTACCCAACCAAGACGCAACCGAAATTCCGACAACGGTAGAACAAAGGGTGGCTAATAACGTAGGCAGGAAAATCGCCGCCGGATTACTACTATTGGCGGCTACTCTGACTCCAATGACTCCCAAGGGAAACAACACAACGCTAGAGGTATTAATTGCCAGAAACAAGCACATGGCGTTCGTAGCAGTCCCTTTGAGGGGATTAAGCTTATTGAGTTCAACCATTGCTTTGATGCCAAAGGGAGTTGCTGCATTTCCCAATCCGAGCATATTAGCAGAAATATTGAGGATCATTGCCCCCATGGCTGGATGGGTGGGGGGGACATCCGGAAACAGCTTAACCATCAAGGGTTTAAGGATATTCGCCAGAGTGTACATGAGTCCTCCGGCTTCGAGTACCCGTACTAAACCGAGCCACAGTGCCATCACGCCAATTAAATCAATGGCTAGATTAACTGCGGTTTTGGCGGAGTCAAAACTGGCATTCGTCACCTCTTCCATTTTGCCTGTATAACCAGCAAAGAGAATGGCGACAGCAATGAAGCCGACAAAAACAATATTTATGGCACTAGGTTTTCCTGACGGTTGATCTGCTTGAGACATTTAAAGAGGGATATCGGGTTGAGTGTTTATAGCGTCGATGACTTTCTTCAGTTCCTTTCCCGCTTGAGCATTACCTGGGCGATCGCGATCCCTATAATCGCTAAAAACGCCATAAAGTAAAACACATAATTATATGTGCCAAATAGATCTCGAATGCGGCCGGTCACTAAGGTTCCAATCAAAGCACCAACACCATAGGCTGTGAACACAATACCGTAGTTTTGAGCATATCGATCGGGGTTAAAAAAGCACAATGTAATCGTTGGAGCCATGGCGAGCCAGCCCCCAAGACAGAACCAAAACAGGCAGAAGGCAATCAGATAGGTTGCCACTTGTCCAGTTTGAGCATTCGCCATTAACAGACAACCGATTAAGATCAGCACATAGGACAAAATGGCAATGTAGTGAGGTTTAAAGCGATCGCTCAACCAACCAAACAACGGACGACTTGCCCCATTGAAGAGCGCAAATAAGGCAACACTGCTTGCAGCGACAGTGGGATTAATCTTAATGATTTCCTGCCCAACTGGGCTGGAAATGCCGATCGCACTCAAACCGACTATAGTTCCAATGGCGTAGCAAATCCACAGTCCATAAAACGATCGACTCTTGAGCAAGTTCCCAGAATAGGTTGAAACAACGCTCGATTGGGACGAAACGATATTTTGCTGAGGATGCCAGCCCTTAGGGGGTAATTTCAAAGTGAAGGCAATGGCGAGAATAATGGCTGTAAAGGCGATACCGAGAATGCGTAACGTGGGTCGAACCGTATAAGCATCGATTAAGGAGTTAGCTAAGGGAGCGGTGATCAGGGGCGAAAGTCCAAATCCGACGATGGTTAACCCCAAAGCTAACCCTTTCTTATCAGGAAACCAGCGAGAGACCACAACCATAGGGACACCATAGGCAATACCAATCCCGATTCCAGCAATTACCCCATAGGTGAAGATGAGTAGTCCAATATGAGTCGCAAAGCTGGAAAGAATATAGCCCAAACCCACAGCAAGACCCCCGATCGCCGTCATGGCACGCACCCCAATCCGAGTAATATAAAAACCCGCGATCGGCATTGATACGGCAAAGGAAACCAAAACAAATGTGAAGGGCAATAGGCTTTGAGTGGCACTAATTCCCAACTCATTTTCTAAAGGGGTTCTAAAAATACTCCAGGAATATACACTGCCCAAGCACAGCAGGATGATCATCCCGAAAGGAATGAAAAGCCATCTGCCCCGATCTGCGGGTATTCCCAAGATATTGAGTTTTGGCTCATAATTCGTGGTTATATTCATACGCTTTGACTTCTCCAAGGATGAAGAGTTTAAATCAGGTGAGCAAGGAAAGTTAAACAACAAACCTGCTGGTAGATTACACACTTTAGCGATCGCAAATTTTATCGGGGACAGTGTTGAATCTGCTATGAACCAAAATACTCCAAAACGCTGAACGGGACTATTAAAATATCCCAAAATTCTGGGTTCGGTCTATATTAAGGTTCGTTTTCAGTTAAAATGAAAGGTTAATCTAGCTCACCTTAAGGGTCGGGGATAGCTGAGATTGTCTTGTTGCTCTCCTCCACACGTTCTGATTAATGACCTGAAGATTGGCATCTCAGGAACTAAGGCACCCAGCCATTCACCGCTTAAGGTGAGGATATGGAATCTTTTTCTATGAAATCTTTTTCTAGCCATAGTTTACGCTTTCAGCTTACGGTCTTGGTTTTGTTAGCTGTGATCCCCGGTTTATTGGCGATATCCTGGTTAACCAGTTCTATGGCAACAGCATGGATGCGTCAGAGTGCTAAACAAAATAGGGAGATTCGCGCCCAGGAACTCGTCCAGCAACTGGCTACCTATAGTAGTAAAACAGAGGATATTCTCAGTAATATTGCTCAAGTTAAAGATATGGTCAGTATGAACCCAGAGCGTCAGGAACCAATTTTAAGGTTTTTGGTGGCAACCTATGGACTGACTTGGGCACAAACCTTCGATCGCCAAGGCAAAGAGGTGAGCAGTACCTGGGAAAAGACCGGAGAAAATGTAGCCAACAGGTCTTGGTTTCAACAGGCGCGAGCCGGTTCAACCTCCATGGAAGCCTTCATTTCCCAAGCCTATAACCAACCTGTTTTGTGTTCGACGGTACCGATATGGGGTCAAATGGAGGCGAGTGCTGCACAAAGCTACGCTAACGGAGTTTTGCGAAGCTGTATTAATTTAGTCACCCTTAGTAGCCAACTGCGATCGCTGCGATGGGGAAAAACTGGCTATGCCATGCTCTTAGATCGTCAGGGTTACATTCTTGTACATCCCGATGTTACCCTTCTCTCCCAACCCCAATTTATGTCTTGGGAAAATCATCCAGACATTCAACCCACCCTCACCTCCCCTGGACAGCATTTTGAACGACAAGATCGCGATGGAAATTATTGGTTAGGCTACTCCTTACCCCTGGGTAATGGACTGATTCTCCTGCTACAAGAACAAACCCGTGAACTGCGCCAACCCGAAGAGCAATTTTGGCAAATTTCCGTCTATTTAACCCTAGGAACGCTATTGGTCATTGGTGCAGCCGTGTGGTTCATTGCCACCAGTTTCACTCGTCCCATCACCGATTTAATTGTCGTTTCGACAACCCTTTGTACTGGAGAATTAAAGCAGAGAATTCAGGTCAATCGAGAGGATGAAATTGGGATTTTAGTTGATAGCTTTAATCGCATGGCGGATCAACTTCAAAAGGGTTTTCGTCAACTCGCTCAAGCCAACCAAACTCTAGAAGACAAAGTAACCCGGCGAACCAAGGAATTAGAAACGGCCAATAAAGCCTTATATGCAGCCAATACCACTTTAACCTTTGAATTAGAAAAAGGTCGGCAAATTCAACGCAATTTTTTACCTAAACGAGATGAAGCCAAACCCTTAGTCATTCTTAATCCTCCTAATTGGGAAGTCTTAGCTTGGTTTAAACCTGCCCGTCAAGTTGCTGGCGATTTCTATGATGCTTTTGAATTAGAAGAGGACTACATCGGTTTAGTCATTGCTGATATTTGTGATAAAGGAGTCGGGGCTGCCCTATTTATGCCCTTAATTCAAAGTTTAATCCGAATTTTTTCCGGACAAACCAGCTTAGATGGCTTGGTTTTAACTGGAAAATTCACAGTGGGTGATGCAATCCCTTCCACTGAACACCACAACTTTTATACTGCCGATCGCATTAATGCCCTAAAAGCAGTCGAGTTAACCAACCACTATTTAGCCAAAAACCATGGAAACTTAGGAATGTTTGCCACGTTATTTTTTGGTATATTAGACCGGAAAACAGGTAACTTAGTATATATCAATGCTGGACACTTACCCCTATTTATTCTCAAGTCTAGAGGTGGAGTAAAAGAATCTCTACCCCCTACAGGACCAGCCGTAGGAATTCAGATGGGAGCAGACTATAAAAGTCACCAGGTTACCTTAGATCCAGGAGATCTCTTATTAGGATACACTGACGGCATCACCGATGCGCGATCGCCTCAAGGTAAGTCCTTTTCCCTAGAAAGCTTACTCTCGATATTGGAACAACCCGCAACATCTGCTACTGTCTTGCTAGAGCGGATTATCCATCGGATCGACTCCCATCGCCATCAAACGGATCAATTTGACGATATGACCCTATTAGTGGTGAGGCGATCCGTTCTCCCTGCTCCCTCGGAAAACCAGGAACCCTCAGTTGCTTCTGTTTCTCCCCATTAATCCTTAAACGGCGACCAACACCCCATGGACATTAACATTCACAGTGAAGATTTAGTAACGATTATAGAAGTCAAAGGCAGCATTGACGGACAAACTGCCTCTACCTTACAAGAGCAGATTCTACCCGCGATCGAATCAGCCCCCAAAATTTTGCTCAATATGACAGAAGTTTCTTTTATGTCCAGTGCGGGACTAAGAACCTTATTAGTCTTACATCGCAAAGCTGCCGAAAAAAACATAGATGAGCAAAAAATACAAATTATATTAGTCGGATTATCGGAAGAAATTCGTGACACCATGTCCATTACTGGATTCCTCGACTTTTTCACCCTTTGTGAAACCATAGATGAAGCTCGTAGCCTGTCTTGAATCACGATCTTTTACCAATCTTCTCTGGGGTAACTTATAACAATGGAACGTATTGACATTCATCCCACCCGTACCTATAAAACTTTTAAATTGCGCCGAGGAAAACCCTTTCCTTTTGGGGCAACCTTAAAGCCAGGAGGAGTGAATTTTTCCATTTTTTCCAGTCATGCGACTTCCTGTACTCTGGTTCTCTTTACGAAAGGCGATCCCGAACCCTTAGTAGAAATTCCCTTTCCTGAAGAATTTCGGATTGGCAATGTTTACTGCATGATGGTTTTTGACTTGGACTATGAAAATATTGAATATGGCTATCGTATGGATGGTCCCCATGATACCACCGAAGGTCATTGGTTCGATCCGAGCAAAATTTTGATGGACCCCTACGCTAAAGTGATTGGCGGCCGGGATTTTTGGGGTGAGATGCCCAATTTTAAGGATATCTATCAACATCGGGCGCGAATTGTGATTGATGATTTTGATTGGGAAAATGACCGGCCTTTAGAGTTACCGCCAGAAGATTTGGTGATTTATGAAATGCATCTGCGCAGTTTTACCCAGCATCGTTCATCAGGAGTGAAAGAGAAATATCGGGGAACGTTTGCGGGAATGCGGGAAAAAATTGAGTATTTCAAAGCGTTGGGTGTTAATGCAGTAGAGTTAATGCCAATTTTTGAGTTTGATGAGTTTGAAAATCATCGATTTAATCCACACACAGGAGAGCGACTCTATAACTATTGGGGATATAGTACGGTTGGTTTTTTTGCGCCGAAAGCGGGTTATGCAGCAACCGGAAAGTTGGGAATGCAGGTTGATGAGTTAAAGGCATTGGTGAAAGAGCTGCATAAAAATGGGATTGAAGTGATTTTAGATGTGGTGTTTAACCATACGGCAGAAGGGAATGAGTTGGGTCAAATGATTTCCTTCCGAGGGATTGATAATAAGGTTTATTATATGTTGACCCCAGAGGGGTATTATTTTAATTTTAGTGGTTGCGGTAATACTCTCAATTGCAATCATCCCATTGTGCGCAATATTGTGTTAGATTGTTTGCGCTATTGGGCATCTGAATATCATATTGATGGCTTTCGGTTTGATTTGGCTTCGATTTTAGGGCGCGATCGCGATGGCACTCCCTTAACTAACCCTCCATTATTAGAAGTCTTGGCGTTCGATCCGATTTTGGCCAAATGTAAGTTGATTGCGGAAGCTTGGGATGCAGGTGGATTATATCAAGTGGGGTCATTTCCCTCCTTTGGCCGTTGGGCGGAATGGAATGGTAAATATCGGGATATGTTGCGCCAATTTGTCAAGGGAGATGCAGAGGTTTGGGAGATGTCCCATCGTTTAATGGGGTCTCCCGATCTGTATGCTGAAACGAACCGTCCCCCCACAACCTCGATTAATTTTATTACGGCTCATGATGGGTTTACGTTGATTGATTTATTCTCCTATGAAGAGAAACATAATGAGGCCAATGGGGAAGGGAACCGAGATGGGGCGAATGATAATTTTAGTTGGAACTGCGGTGAGGAAGGGTTGACCGACGATCCGGAAATCAATGAACTTAGACGACGACTGGTGAAAAACGCGATCGCCCTGTTAATGGTGAGTCAAGGTGTACCCATGATCTTAATGGGAGATGAGATGGGACGCACGAAGCAGGGGAATAATAATACTTATTGCCATGATAATGAGCTGAATTGGCTAGACTGGTCTTTATTGGAGACAAATCAAGATATTTTTGAATTCTTCCAGCATTGTATCGCTTTCCGTCATGCTCATCCGGTACTACGACGCAGCACCCATTTCCGACATCAAGATATCGTCGGCAGTGGATACGCTGATATTAGTTGGCATGGAACCCAAGCGTGGAATGTGGACTGGGCTGACTATGCTCGGACGTTAGGCTTTTTGCTCTGTGGTCAACATGCCCAAGATGGACAACGGGAGGACGACTATATTGACGACTATATTTATGTAGGGATGAATATGCACTGGGAACCTCTGACGTTTGAAATTCCCCAACTGCCGGATGAGAAACAGTGGCATTTATTTGCCGATACAGGATTAACTTCAGTTCAGAAAAGCTGGAAGCCGGGTACAGAAATGGTTTTAGAAAACCAGTTTGAACAGGAATTGGGCGATCGCTCTGTCTTAATCCTCGTAGGACGATAAGTATTTCTCTATTATTTCGGGATTAACAGCCGTTGATTCCCTATATTTGGGGTCTGTACCTCCCCACAATATAAAGATATTATGTAGTTAATTGCTCAAAGCTGTAAACTGTGATAAGCATATTTTTCTTCTAGAATCAATATGTAAATTTCCATCAGAAAATACTAAATTTAATAAATTTTTAAGATCTCGATTATAGAACTTCAGACAGGATTTCTGCTCCATGAAATAGTCCAAAACCTTTATGAATAAAGGGTTTCAAACAGTCAGGGATCAAGGGAAATGGACGATTTACTAATTTCAAGGCTAAGTAACACCTCTAAAAAAATGGCTATAATACAAATACTCTAATTGAGTCACTTAAGACAAGATCTTTAATTTAAGGAAACCGGAAGATGGCTCAACCCTTTAGTAATCAACTTTGTAAACTTATTTTTCAAAAACCATGAAAACCTCCTTAAATACATCAGAGAATCAACATTCATCTCTGCATATCCATGCCTCAGAGTTTAATATTCCTCTCATTCAACCTATACCCTGCCCGAACTGTGGTTCATCGGCTGAACGCAAGCACTTAGTTAAGTTAGAGCAAACTCAAATTGAATGCCCATCCTGTGATTATTTCCTGCTCACTTGTAGCCGTACTGGACGGGTAAAAGAAGCTTATGCTCCAGGTATTTATTGGGGTAATGGGCGCTAATTACAGCGCTTTACGCTGGTAAGAAAAGGAATAGCAAAAAGACAGTAGGGGCGAAAGAAATTCCGCCCCTACTTGTGGTACTCAGGGTTTGGGGATTTGAGAAGGCACGAATGAGAGTCACTTTTTCTGCTAAAGTGACCGCAACGAGGTTAAGATTGAGTCAGTTAGGGATTACGATCAACTCAAAGTATCCTTTAAGACTCAAAAGAAACAAATCATGAAATTTATCAACCCCAAGATAGATTATGCCTTCAAAAAAATATTTGGCTCAGAACAAAGCCAACAAATATTAATCAGCTTTCTCAATGCCATCGTTTATGGTGGAGAAAAAATCATACAATCTTTGACGATCAAAAACCCCTATAATCCGGGCCAAGTTCTCAACTTAAAAGACACCTACTTAGATGTAAAAGCCGTTCTCAATGATGGTTCGATCGTAGTCATAGAAATGCAAGTTGCCTCAATGGCAGCATTTGACAAACGAGTCGCCTACAACCTAACCAAAGCTTATGCAAATCAGTTAACAAAAGGAGAATACTACCCCCAACTCAATCCAGCTATAGCAGTAACTATCACCGATTTTATCTTACTGAAAGAAAGTTCAAAAGTTATCAATAAATTTGTGTTTCAAGAAGAAGAGGAGGAGGATCTGAAAATTTTAGAGCAAGAATTGCGATTGATTTTTGTAGAGATCCCCAAATTTAATAAAGGTTTGTCGGAGTTACAGACCTTAACAGATAAATGGATTTATTTCCTCAAAGAAGCGGCATTATTGGAAGAAATACCTGAAAATCTAGGAGAAGTATCGGAGATAGAATTGGCGTTAAATCTAGCCAGTCAAGCGAATATGACCCCCGAAGAATTTGAAATAGTAGATCGGCGGGGGATGATGCTGCAAGATGAAAGAGGAAGAATTACTTATGCGGAAGAAAAAGGACGAATCAAAGAAGCGATCGCCTTGATTATGCGTTTACTTAAAAAACGTTTTGGAGAAATTCCAGACGAGATCAGTCGCCAAATTGAAAGCTTATCGATTGAAAACTTAGAAGATCTAGGAGAAGAAATTTTAGACTTCAACGGTCTCGAAGATTTAGTGAACTGGCTAAAAGGTCTCTGATTTAAAGTTCCACATTGACACTAAAATAAAATCCATCATCCTGGGCATTATTTCCTCGATCGGGTAGATCGATAATGGGATAGCCATAATCTAAGCGGATATTCCATCCAGGAGCTACTTCCCAGAGTAATCCTACTCCCACACCCATTAAAAAGTTCTCAGAGGCTAAAACATTAGGATTGCCTTGGCTATTCCAAACTTGACCAAGATCGACAAAAGGAGCAACCATTAGAGTGGGTTGACCTTTGGTATCTCGTTGTATGGTAATCCGGTCTTCGATGGAGATTAAAAACCCATTATCTCCAGAACGGGTATTTTGTCGGTACCCTCGAACAGATTGACCGCCACCAATCACATATTGCCGTGAAGGCAGTAAGCTAGTTGTGGCCAGTTGTAGGTCTCCTCGAATGGTGAGTAAATGATGGTCTCCTAAGCGTTGCAAGCGCTGTAGACTCAGGAGCCAACTAAAAAAACGGCTATCGGGAGTCGAGCCGGGATTCAGGGTTGCGCCAAAGGCATCAATTCCCAGATAAAATTGCGATCGCACTCCCAAAATTCCGTTTGCATCCCGACGCAAGTATTCCTGACCAAAGCGAATGGCGCTACTGCGGGTTCTTCCGCGATCATCTGGTCCCGATCCAAAGCCAAACGGAACATCTCCTAAAAACGTTTGCCCGCGATGGTGCGAAAATCCGAGGGAGAGGGCGAATTCTTGACGGGGAGAGCGGATCAGCGGTTGGCGATAGTCAAATTCATAGCGTTGGGTTTCGCCGCGAATTCCCAAATCTTGCAGTTGAATATTACTAATTTCATTATTATCGGGTAGAAATTGGATGCTCAACGATCCATCCATGGCATTGATGGGGATACGGTAGGCAAACTCATAACGACTGGTCTTGGCGTTGTTCGTGGTACGGTTATAACCAATAGTGGCGCGATCGCCTAAACCACTCAAATTTTGATATCCGACTCGAAACCCGATCCGTTCCGATCCCACACTTGCAGGTGAATAGTTATCGGCAAATAAATTAACGGTCAGCGGTTTTTTTAAGCTCACCCGCACCGTCAATTTGCTCTGACCAATACCCGATCCAGGTTGCAAACTCGCTTCCACACTTTCAAACAGAGGATCGGTTTTGAGCAGTCTTAATTGATTTTCCAATGAAGCACTATTTAACGGTACTGCCGCCATTCTGCGAATCCGACTGGTAATATAATTCGGGTTTAAACGCCCTGCCCCTTCAACGATAATGTCTTCTAAACGGCCTTCAATGACTTGAATTTCAATAACGCCATTGTCCACCACTTGATCGCCTAAAATTGCCCGACTATTAATATAACCCCCATTCAAATAGAGTTCCGTAATTTTATCGGCTGCCTCCCTGAGCCGATCCAAGGTTTGGGACTTCCCCTCATAATTGGCAACAATTTCCTTCAGTTGTTCCTGACTGAAAATTGTGCTTCCCGTTACTCGAATTTCGTTCACTTCAATGGGTTGAGTACTTTGGGGAGTCTCCGTATTTTGGGAGAGGGGAGAACATTGGGGAGAATGATCTATCTGTTCAGGAGGAGAGATCGCACCACAAAAGGTAGGATCGTCTAGAGGAGCAATCGGGGAAAAACTCCAAGAGAACGATTCAGGAGCAGAGATCGCCTCTAGGGGTTCAGGAACAAATTCAAACTCAGGGGAAATAGGGTCAGATCCAATTTCCAATGTATTAGGAGTCCTGGGCGAACTCGCCCAACTCGGAGCCATCAGGAACACTAAGGCACTCACAGATAGACTGGAAATCAATAAGGCACTCCTCACACTACAGACCTCATGAGATAGGGGTTTTCGTAAATTCCATAATAGGCCGGCTTAATGACTTGTTCATACACCCAAAATTTACCGAAAAGAGGAGTCCGATCGCGTTCTTCTGAACCCTTTCCGGAAACGAACTCTAAGGCAATTTGAGGGTGAATCAATTCTTTCCACAGGACATAGGAGCGACGCATTTGCCCATCTAGAGTGGCTGCTACATTGGCGACATAAAATCAATCGGGAGATTCGGCTCCTTTTTCTGGAGGATGGGTTAAGTGCCAGTAAATTCCACTATCTTGACCAATGCAATAATCACGTTCTGGATGAAGTTGGTCAAGAATTGGACGAATGGATTCCGTCAGTAAGATGCTTTGGGGGTGTTCTTGGAAATTTGTCACGAAGGAGCCATCTTCACAAGGCAGTTGAGTATGATCCGGGAGGAGATCGAAGTAGTCTTCCAAAATCGAGTTATCCTCACCAGGACGTTGAGTGCGATCGGGTAAGGGGGTAAAGCGTTCTGTAGAAGTCATAGCTCAGAGGTGCGGTTTTGTCGATCGCTTCTACCGTAGCGCAAACTTTAGAACTTATGCCAAGAAGAGAGGGTTGAAACCATGATATACTAACCCAAGAATATTGAAGTTTTATGTCGAATCTGGTTCTATTTTGGCATCGACGCGATTTAAGGGTTAGGGATAATTTAGGGTTAAGCTATGCCCAATCCAGAGCGAATCTTTTAGTGGGTTGTTTTTGCTTCGATCCACAAATTTTGCATAGGGATGATATTTCACCAATACGCCTACATTATCTTTTAGGCTGTTTACAAGAGTTACAACAGCACTATCAACACCTTAAGCATCCATTTCTGTTATTGCAAGGTCAACCGGAGCAGGTGATTCCTGATGTTGCTCGGGATTTAGGGGCGATCGCGGTGGTTTGGAATCGGGATGTGGAACCCTATAGTCAACTGCGCGATCGCCGAGTGACTGAAGGCTTAAAAGAAAGAGGAATTGAGGTTAAAACAGTTTGGGATCAGCTTTTAGTGGCTCCAGAAGCGATTCACACACAAGCGGGAAATCCCTATACGGTTTATACTCCGTTTTGGAAGAACTGGCAAGGACAAAAAAAGCTCGATCTAGTCTCGGATTTACAACCGGGAGAAGGGTTAACTCAAGCCCAGAAAAAAGCCTTAGATCGGGTGGAGGTTATTGATTTTCCCAGTTTGAAAGATTGGGGATATTCCGAGCCAGAGAAGTTAGTTATTATACCAGGAGAGCGTGCGACTCAACGGCAATTGGCAGAATTTGCCGATCGCTCCCTAGAAACCTACGAGCAGCAACGCAATACCCCCAGTATAGACGGCACATCGAAGCTCAGTGCTGCCTTAAAATTGGGAGCGATCGGCATTCGCAGAGTATGGCAAGCGACTCAAGAGGCGATCGGCAAATCTACCAGCGATCGAACCCTTAAAAACATCCAAACTTGGCAACAAGAACTAGCCTGGCGAGAATTTTACCAGCATGTACTCTACCACTTTCCCGAACTCGCTGATGGGCCGTATCGATCGCTATTTAAACACTTTCGGTGGGATAATAACCCCCAAAAATTCCAAGCTTGGTGTGAAGGAAAAACCGGCTATCCCATCGTCGATGCCGCCATGCGTCAACTGAACACAACCGGATGGATGCATAACCGGTGTCGGATGATTGTTGCCAGCTTTTTAACCAAAGATTTAATCATTAATTGGCAATGGGGAGAACGGTATTTTATGCAGCATCTCATTGACGGAGATTTAGCCGCTAATAACGGGGGATGGCAATGGAGTGCATCCAGTGGTATGGATGCCAAACCTTTACGAATTTTTAATCCTGCCAGTCAAGCACAAAAATTCGATCCAGAAGCCAAGTATATCCGCCAATGGTTACCGGAATTAAAGTCGGTTCAAACCAAAGATTTAGTAACGGGGGACATTCCGCCTTTAGTCCGTCAATCTTGCAATTATCCCTTACCCATTGTCAACCACAATCAACAACAACGGGAATTTAAACAACGTTATCAACAAGTAAAAGAAAACTTGTAAATAGCAGCTAGATTCCACCATTCCAAAGATCGTGCATAAAATACATCTGTACCGGATCTAGCTTTCCTTCCTGAACTAAATAATTGAAGAAATAAAGAGTCGCTATGCGGACATCATCTTCACCTGCTTCTTGCTCTGGTGTAATATCGTGGTGAGTCATATGAGAAAGCGTGCGGTAATTTTCCTTCACCTTAGACAGATTTTTAATTTTGACTCCCAATTGATATAACTGCATAAACGCCAAAAATTCCACAATTGATTTACGGATTTTTGCTTCCACTTCCCCCGGATTCACAATTTTATTCTTCTCAATTTTACCATTCAGTCCTTCAATGATAAACTCTCGCACTTGACCACTGTAAACTCCGCGATCGTAGGCTAAAATAGCTTCTGAAATCTTGAGTCCATAGCGAGGTTTACGGAATCCAGGAATTCCCGGATCGGTTCGTTTATTAACTATATATCCAACTCGAAACGCAGCCACATTAGCGACTAGATCGAGTTCAGACGCATCCGCTTCTAAAGCCTTATAAATAGTTGGGAATTTTCTGGCGCGAAAATCAAGAACGGCTTGGGCTAGATCGCCACTCCAAGAACTATGTTTAGCTGTCCAAGAAGTCGTGAAATTGAACCAACTGCCCAAACCTGGAAGTTGAATTTGATCGGACAAAGAAGCAATAAAATGGGCAAGATCTGTATTCTGACCGCATAACAATATGGTGGTATCTAAGCGATTATCAATATATTCAACATCGGATAAAATTGCCCAACGAAATAGAGAACTTGTATAAGATTTGCGGGTATAGCGACGCAATTCATTAGCTATCTCATAGGGAGAAGCCTGGGGATATTGGATTTCCAAATGCTCCACAAAAGATAGCATTTGCAGGCGGTTGTATTCTAGAGAAGAGGTTAGAGTATTCATAGATGCAGACGTTGAATGATGGAAACAGATTACACTTGATCGTCCTGATGATGAAGAGAGTTTTCAACTCGACGGATAAATCTTTTCAGTTGGACAATTCTCTTGCGTTTTTTCCGTTGTTGCTCTAAGGGTTCAGACGGTGAGGGGGAAGTTTGGGGATGACTCCAAGATCTTTCCCCAGTATGGATAGCATGACGACGAGGACGAATCGTTGTGCCATAGCGGTTCGCCCAAACTTGAGTAAATTCTGCACCAATGAGTAAGATTTGCGCAGTAAAAAAGATCCATAATAGTAAAACCACAAATGAGCCAGCAGCTCCATAAAAGGATTTGACGCTACTGTGTCCCAAGTATAAACTAATTCCCCATTTCCCTAGGGTAAAGAGGATAGAGGTTAGGGTAGAACCCACCCAAACATCGGCCCAAGAAACTTTGGCATCGGGCAAGATTTTATAAATGGCTCCAAACAGAAGAGTAACAACAATAAAAGAAACCAAAAGTTCAGTCGATCGCCAAACATTAGCGGGGGTATCCATCCATTGATCCAGCCATTCACTCACGCCAGCTAGAACGGAACTAAAGACGAGGGAGACGAGCAGGAGAAACCCGATCGCGATGATCATTAAAACGGATAGAACTCTAGCCATGAGAAAATTCAAGAAGCCACGTTCGGGTTTGGGGGTAACGCCCCAAATAATATTGAGGGCGACTTTGAGTTGGGCAAAGACCGTAGTTGCGCCAAAAAACAAAGTAGCGATCGCCACGACAGTCGCCATCAGACCCGACTGGGGTTGATAGCGTTCGCGAATCAAGGTTTGAATAGATTGAGCGGCTTCTGACCCAATAAACTGTTGCAGTTGAATCGCCAGTTGTTCTTGTGCAGCTTCTTTGCCGATCGCAAAGCTGGCTACGGCGACAGCAATAATCAGCGTGGGAGCTAAAGAAAACACCATATAATAGGCTAGGGCTGCTGCCAGGATGGGAACCCGGTCTTGCCGCCATTGCACAAAGGTTTCTTTGAGTAATCTCCAAATTGCGTAGAGTTTCACGGGACTGACGCAGAAAGAACGCGAGTACACTACTATAAAAGCTTATCTGTCCCTATCCGGCTAGTGTTTTAATTGCCCTGATTTTAGGGGAGCTGAGTGTAGAAATTTGTTAAAGTACGGCTGAGGTATGCAGCACAGACTCCAACAATGAGAGCAATAATTAAAAGACCATGGCAATGGGTAAGCTTGTCCCTAATCATCACGGTCTTGATTCTGGGGTTGCAAGCTGTCAAACCAATACAGGCGAACCCTCCAAAAGCGATCGATGAAATTCGAGGCGTTTGGTTAACGAATGTCAGTAGTGCCGTTTTGTATAGTCCTTGGGGCATCGATCGGGCGATCGCCCAACTATCCCAACTCGATTTTAACACGATTTATCCGGTGGCTTGGAACCGAGGCGTAACGTTTTACCCCAGCGATACGGCCAAAGAAACGATTGGTCGCAAGCAAGATTTATTGCTCAATACCATCCGTTTTCGTCAGGATACCCTAGAAGAAATCATTACTCTCGGCCATCAACAGGGAATGCGAGTAATTCCCTGGTTTGAGTATGGGTTTATGGCTCCCAAAAATTCGTTGTTGGCGAAACGCCATCCCAGTTGGTTAGCCCAAAGTCGGGATGGGCAAGCCTTAACTTACCATGGTAAATATGGTTTAGATTGGCTCAATCCTCTGCATCCAGAAGTCCAGCAATTGTTGATCGATCTGATTGTGGAAGTTGTGACCCGTTATGATGTGGATGGCATCCAACTCGATGACCATTTTAGTTTACCGGTGGAGTTAGGATACGATCCTTTTACCCTGTGGCTTTATCAACAGGAACATAACGGAGAGATTCCGCCAGAAAATTATCAAAATGAGGCATGGATGCGTTGGAGAGCCAATAAACTCACTCAAGTGGTTAAGCGGATTCATGACCGGGTAAAAGAAATTAAGCCCGATTGTATTGTGTCCCTATCGCCTAATCCCCGCGCATTTGCGTATCGCAATTATCTACAAGATTGGCAAACTTGGGTCGAGGCGGGTTTAATTGATGAGTTGGTGATCCAAGTGTATCGGAGTGGAATGGACAGTTTTCTGCGAGATTTATCCGATCCGGTAATTCCGAAGTTACAGCAGAAGATTCCAGTGGCGATTGGTATTTCTACTGGAACAGTCAGAACACCTATCCCCTTAAATTTAATTGAACAACAAGTCAATGCAGTGCGCGATCGCGCCTTGGATGGCTTTTCCTTCTTTTATTGGGAAAGTTTGTGGGGATATATTGCCCCAGAATCTCCCCAAGTTCGCCGTCGAGGACTCCAGGAGATTATTGCCAAAACTGAGTAATCTCCCCCATTTCCTATTCCCTATTCTCTACCGCAAAGCGCTATAATTCCCCCATGATTGGATCGGGTTTTGGAATTCAATGGACAATTAATACCTTCATCGGATTTCTACTGAGTCTGTTGCTGATTGAAGTTGGCGAACGACCAGATCTGGGAATCGCAGAAGGATTCATTGGCGGCGCGATCGTTGGCCTGATGCAATTGATCGTGGTTCTACCCCACTTCAAACAGGCTCGCTGGTGGATGGTCATCAGTGCTCTCTGTTGGGGAATTATGGGCTGGAGTGACTTAGGGGCAATGGGTTGGATCGCCCCTAGAACCCTAGATATTTCTGTGCGCTTGCTCTATGGTCTTTGGGAAGGAGCTAAAGTGGGGTTTGTTCTGGGTGTGGGCCAATATATACTCCTTTCCCACGAAGTTCCCCAAGCCTGGCGTTGGATTATTGCCAGTATCATTGATTGGGCGATCGCCCTAGCCTGTGGTTGGGCACTTGGAGGTCTACTCCGACTTCAATTTCGTCTATTTCTCGGTGACGTAATCGGTTTAGGATGTGTCTGGTTACTTGTGGGAGGCTTAACCAGTTTTACCCTAACTGTCTTGTTAAATCGCCGCAAGTCTTGAAAGAAGTTTTAAACTTTCTTACAATTAAGAAATATGGATATCTAACATAAGAAAAACTAAGCGATCGCACTCATAAGAGCAAGGAGTTAATCATGGCACGCGGACAAATGCGCCTCAGAAAACGCTCAATGGCCCCCTCTCAAACTCAGAAGAAAAAGGGCACTCTGCAAGCCAAATCTAACGCCATGTCACAG
>NZ_JAGHZH010000186.1:0-88642 GCF_017746885.1 Roseofilum sp. SBFL
CTAGCGATTTTTTGGGCAAGTAACCCTCTAACCTGATGCTATAGTTATGCGATCGCGACCATTGAGTTGAGGTTTTCAGCAAAATACTACCGAAAAAGGTCGCTATAGCGACCTTTGAACTACCTTGTCACCCCTTGAGGAGAAATAGTTTTACACCCATTACCCATTTCAACGTAACCGCACATGACGGCTCCAACGAGTCTTATTCCAAAGCCACAAAAACGCCACGCCTCCTACAATTGCTCCCAAATTCCACTTAACCGACTTTTTCATCAGTGTCAACCGTTGTGCCCTCCTCTGACTTCTCAATTGCCCTTCCCATGCCCGTTGGGTTTGTACCAATTCCTGCTGTAATTGTTTCTTCAACTCTTGTGGATTATCACGGATAGGCAAGATCCGATTCGGAAACATCCAAACCCTTAATTCATTTAAATCTTCGATGGATTGGCTTTGTTGAAGACGTTCCTGAGCATCAGCAAAAACCTGATTGTGTTCAACCATTTGGGACTGTAACTGAGCCTGGTTCATGCCATCGATTTTCCAAGTTTGCCGAACTCCCACAGGAACCATCAATAAATAACCCAAACCCACCAACAACATCATCCGAGACAAAAAACGCCATAACCTCAACTCCCAACGATCCACATAACCCCACCGACCATAAAGAATACACACCAATCCCAGTAAAGGAAACCAGCATCCCTCAACCAAAGATCCCATCGTCTCCAATACCCAAACCGGATTTAAGGGTTGGAAAGGAATAAACAGAATAACCGTATTAATCACTGTTAAACCCAAGAGCGTGTACCCTACCAGGGGAAGTAACACAAGCGTGCGGTTAAAAACAGCTTCAGAAAGAAACAGTCCTGAATCCTTGGGATGGAGAGGATCGTGGAACCAGGGAGGAGATAATTTCTGAGTTGAGGTATCCGGCTTGGGTTGTTGCTCTAGCATAGGAATAGCAATGGATGACTGAGGGTGAAAGGCTTCTAGACCCGATAAGATACACTGAGGTTGGTCTAGACTTATGGTAGCTGATTCTAATCTCCCTCCACATCTGCATCGATTCAGCAGTCGTTTAACTTTGGGTGACATCATGATAAATAGGGATCTTGGATGTAGAGATCTCTGAGCTTGTACTCTTAGGATCTGATGGATGTCTATTCAGTTTTCCACCTTAGTCAACCTGTTGAGCGCCCAGTTATCCCGTAAGATTGCGGGTTGGGTGTTTTTGAGTTTAATGGCGATCGAAGGGCTTATTTTAATTCCGTCCTATTCTCGGCAAGAACAACAGGAGTTAATGCAACTTGAAGAAGTCTCTTCAGCGGTTATTGATTCTATTGTCCGTTTAAGCTCACTGGGAATGGATAACGATCCAGAGTTTTATCAAAAGCTAAAAACGATAACAGAAGATTCGATTATTGTGGGAGTTACTATTTACGATCGCACTGGAAAAGCCATTTATGAGTTTGGCGAGTTACCCGAAATTTCCTTTGAGCAAACCCAACAGGCGGACATTGTCCGCGATCGCACTTGGAATGGATTGTACTATGATGTGTCTTGGTCTGGAGACTCTTTAGGCATTGAATATACTGTAGTTGCTCGCCACAATGCTGAACGAATTCAACCCTTGCTCAATGCCTATAAATTGCGAATTCTGGGATTAATCATCATTATCGCGATCGTAGTCACCTCCTCAACCTTATTGGTTTTAGGGATAACTGTAATTATTCCTATTCTACGCCTGCGAGATGATTTGATTGCCGCAGGAGAAGCCTTATCTAATCCGGATCGTCACCCCGTTAATCCCCAATTTTATTCTTTTTCTTCTAGCCAACGCTCTGATGAATTAGGGGCAGTCATGCAAGCGTTTTATCAAATGTTTTGTCGAGTGTATCAGGAGCAAGAAAAATCAGAGCGCTTATTGCTTAATATTTTGCCCCAGGCGATCGCCTCCCAACTGAGAAATGGCCACTCGACTATTGCCAATGGTTTTGCTGAAGTTACCATCCTGTTTGCTGACTTAGTGGGGTTTACCCAACTAGCCGAGCGGTTTTCACCCTCTGAATTAGTTGGGTTTCTCAATCAAATTTTTTCTCGCTTCGATGCTCTGACTGAAAAGTATCATCTAGAGAAAATCAAGACCATTGGCGATGCATACATGGTCGCTGGAGGGATTCCCATGGAGCGCAGCGATCATGCAGAAGCCATTGCTAATATGGCCTTAGAGATGCAAGAATCGATCGAGCAATTTAATCACCAATCTCAAGAACAATTTAAGATCCGCATTGGGATTAATACTGGGCCAGTCGTTGCTGGAGTAATCGGCACAAAAAAATTTAGTTATGACTTGTGGGGAGATGCCGTCAATACTGCTAGCCGCATGGAATCCCATGGTCTCCCTGGCAAAATCCAGGTGAGTCAATCCACTTATGAAAAACTCCAGGGAAAGTATGAATTTCAAGAACGAGGCAAAATTCCCATCAAAGGAAAAAGTCCACTGAAAACCTATTTTTTAATCGGTAAACTGCAATCAAAAGGGCTACCCTAAATCAATAGGATAGCCACTGACGGAAATTAATTTATGGTATAACTAGGCTATGCCATCAATAAAGGGGCCAAAGAAATCAGATCCTAGATTTTGCTGGAACGGAGTGAGTGTCTGGACATCAAACCTATTGATACCCAAATTATAGTCTTGAAGAACTGCCAGAACCTGGTTGTTCAAGTTGTTGAAAATAATTGTATCGTTAGCGGTTCCTCCAACAATGTTCTGGCCGGTATCGAATCTCAAGTTAGCATAGACCAGACCACTGTCTAGACCTATCTTATCTTGTTGAGGATTGAAATCAGTAATCACATCAGCATTCAGGGGGTTAGCTGGATCGACCGTGCTGTTGGGCACTCCTCCGATCACTGTATCAAATCCATTACTGCGAATAACGAAGGTATCAAATCCTGCTCCTCCGGTTAATTCATCTTTGCCAAAATCACCGAAAAGCCAGTCGTCACCAGCACCACCATTAAGCTCGTCATTTCCTCGACCACCTCGTAGGGTATCCTCATCTTGATTCCCCGACAGGTTATCGTTACCGAGATTACCTAGAAGCAAGTCTCTACCAGAAAAACCAATTAGACGGTCATTTCCTTGGCCACCAGCAAGTTTATCTTGATTGTTGCCGCCATAAAGCCAATCATCGCCTGCATTCCCTAGAATTCGTTGGTTACCGACAGAACCAATTACAGTGTCATTTCCATCAAGCATCCAGAGTCCGCCAGGACCGGTGGTAAAATTAGCCCCCAGACTCACAAAATCATTGGTGGGTGCTGTAATCTGAGGAAAAACTAAACCAACAGGTGTTGGGGTGGCAACAGTCCGAGATAAACCATTAATCCCAGAAGGGTCGTTGGTTAATACAGTAGGTATGATTCCCATAATCAATCACTCCTCACATTAAATAGCTATGGTTATGGCGTACGCCTAGAAGATTATAGCAGTAGTCTCCCTGAAGTGTGTCAATCCCTCTCACGAATCTCTTAACATTGCTTCTAGACAAATGATTCCGAGGACAGACTCAAAATAATTAATCAGGTCTTCTTCATCGCTGGCTGCATTATAGCTTGACGAGGTTATTGATTGGTTAGGAATTAGGCTAAAGTTTCTGGACAGTATCCTAGTCCCATCACAAATTGTTTGCGGAAAGTTTCTATTTCAATGCGATTGGGGCTTCCATGGGATACGACTGCTACTTGGTAGCGACGCATGACATGGGTGGGGGATTGACCGGTTTCTAGACTCCATAGGGCCATTTGCACACGAATCTCTGGTTGATATGCAAATCCTAATTCGTTCAGGACGGCACGGAGGTTACCCGCTTCTTGTGAATTGAGTTCTCGGGCCAGCTTGATCCGGACGACCCAACCATCAATTTGAT
Organism: Roseofilum sp. SBFL; assembly: GCF_017746885.1. Classification (NCBI taxonomy): domain Bacteria; kingdom Bacillati; phylum Cyanobacteriota; class Cyanophyceae; order Desertifilales; family Desertifilaceae; genus Roseofilum; species Roseofilum sp. SBFL. The sequence goes on from NZ_JAGHZH010000186.1 coordinate 3,936, forward strand.
GAATAACGGTAACAAAATCGACCTGAAATTGAGGTAAAAGGTTTAGAGATTCAATAATCCGGAGGGTTAAGCTGGCATTCGCGAGGTAGTAAAGATAGTCCATAAATTTTCCTTCAGTCACCTGGCAAATGCTACAGTTCCATTGTCTCTGGATAGCGGAGATCATGAGTAGGGGAAGATTCCCCGATATGATCTGGGTAGATTCCCCCAATTTTGGTGGGGGAGATGAGGGGACACGGGGAGATGGGGGGACACGGAGAATAGGAGACACGGAGAATAGGATGACTCTAAATATGGAATTTAGGGCTATCTGAGGGTCTGTGGATGCACGATCATGAAAATCCTTCACTTGTAAGATGGGGAAGATCGGGAAGATGGGTATGTTTATCGATCGCCCTTCTAATTACCCTATAAGGTTATGTGATTCTCCGTGTCTCCCCCTCTCTATGTCTTCTTTGAAAGGATGGGGTATCTTGAAGAGTGTTGATTGGAATTGAGTGATGGATCGAGTGCGGGGATTAAGGGATGATCGCGATTATGATTTGGATGCGTATGATTACGTTTTGCCAGAGGGGTGTATTGCCCAAAATCCAGTAACTCCTAGGGATAGTTCGCGGTTGTTGGTGGTAGAGTCATCCGCAGGATGTCATCATGGAGTGTTTCGCGAGTTGCCCCAATGGTTACGGCGCGGGGATTTATTGGTGATGAATGATACCCGTGTGATTCCGGCGCGGTTGTATGGGTATAAGTCTACGGGGATGGAGATGGAGGCGCTGCTACTGGAGAGAGTGGAGCGTCATGTGTGGTTGGCACTGGTGAAGCCGGGACGACGGTTGAAACCGGGAGCTGTGGTTGAGTTTTCTGCCCATGGCGGTGAAGATTTGCCCCCATTAAAGGCAAAGATTCGAGGGACGGATGAGGCGACTGGGGGGCGGTTTTTGGAGTTTGAGTTATCTGGAGATCGAGAGTTACAGGATCTGTTGGATGATTATGGTCATGTGCCGTTTCCCCCTTATGTGACGGATACACAGGCAGAGGCGGATCAGTATCAGACGGTGTATGCACAGGCAGCAGGTTCGGTGGCTGCGCCGACTGCGGGGTTGCATTTTACGCCTCGGCTGCTGGAGGAGTTGGAGGATTTGGGAATTGAGCGGGCAATGGTGACGTTGCATGTGGGGGTAGGGACGTTTCGCCCGGTGGAGGTGAAGGATATTCGCACGCATCAAATGCATCAGGAGTGGTTGGAGGTCTCTGGGGAGACTTGGCAGAAGGTACGGGAGACTCAAAAGCGGGGCGGACGAGTAATTTCGGTGGGCACAACATCAGTGAGAGCGTTGGAAGGAGCGGCTCATTGGTGGAAGGATCGGGGTTCTGTAGGGGCGGGTTCATTTAATTTTGGGTCTTCCAAGCGAGATCTTGGTGAACCCGCCCTTACATCTGGGCCTGGAGCGGGATTTTATGGCAAGACGGATTTATTTATTTATCCAGGGTATGAGTGGCAGGTGGTTGAGGGATTAATTACAAATTTCCATTTGCCTCGTTCGAGTTTGTTGATGCTGGTGAGTTCTTTGGTGGGTCGATCGCGACTACTACAGTTGTATCAGGAGGCGATCGCCGAGGACTATCGCTTTTATTCGTTTGGCGATGCGATGCTGATCTTACCGGACGCTCGGTTGTGAGCCTGAACAAGAACACCAGTTCAGTTCAAATTGGAGAGCAATATAACAATGAATGGTAATGGTGTGGTTTTGGGAACGGTGCTGGCGATCGCCCTGGGTATGGGTTTTCCAGCGCTCTCATCTGCCGAGGAACCGAGTGCGGATGAGTTTTATCGCTTTGGGGTGGTCTTGCAGCAAGAGGGGTTATTGGAGGAGGCGATCGCCCAATATCGGGAGGCTTTGCGGTTAAATCCTCAGTTGGCTCAGGTGTATGTGAATTTGGGTGTTGCCTTGACAGATCGAGGGGATCGAGAGGAGGCGATCGCTGCCTATCAGCAGGCGTTACAGGTCGATCCGGGGTTGGGAGAGGCTTATTTTAATTGGGGTAATGTTTTAATTGGTCAAAATCAGATCGATCGAGCCATTGAGAAGTATAAACAAGCGGTTCAGGTGCAGCCCAATTATGATAAAGCGTATTACAATCTGGCCAATGCCTTGGCATTGGTTGAGGAGTTTGAGGGGGCGATCGCTGCGTGGAATCAGGCAATTCGGATCAATCCCGAGTTTGCCCAAGCGTATGCCAATTTGGGAGTAGTCTTGCATCAGCAAGAGCAGATTCCCCAAGCTCTGGCAAGTTTGGAAAGGGCCTATACTTTGTTTCAAAAACAGGGGAATGTAGGGCAAGCGGAGAGGATTGAGGGATATTTGCAGCATTTACCCAATAATGAATGATTAATGGCCTGAGTTGGCGATCTCCTCAGTAATTTCAGTAATCGTATCGAATTATCAATTAAATTAATCAAAATCTGTCTTAGTTTTCCTTCATCAGTCTTCAAAAATCGATCAACATTATCCAGAGGATAAAATATCAAAGTTAAGTGTTTCGATTCAGCCTTAAGAGACAACATTTGATCGATCCTTTTAAGGAATTGATATAAATCAACATCGACTTCATATAGTTCTGATTTTCTCGCTTCAATTTTAGATAACTCCAAAATATCATTGATCAATTGTAGGAACTGTTTACCACTATGAATAATTACATCTAAATATTGATTGTAGTCCTCAAAAGTAACACCTTCTTTTTTTAAGACTTGTGCAAATTCCAAGATAGGACTTGTCTTGAGTTTAATGTAAAGTTTTATGTCAACATTCAACACTTCTGCGATTGATACTGATTGTTCGTCAAAATCATTGTTTTGATTAACTTGATTCATTAAAGTTGTAAAGTTTTATTACACTAAATCCAATAGGTTCAAGATGCACAGTTAGCCACTAGGATAATATTAGGTCAGATAAGGGAAAGCGTTATAATAAGAGTTAGACTACTCTAAACCATGGGTAGAGAGTCACACTGAGGGTTTATCAAGCTTACAATTATTAACCATTATCAATAATCTATGGTGGAGACCAATCTCAAGCCGAAGGACACAAGTATGACAGAGATTGAAGAGAATGAATCCTTACAGAATAAGTCGTTAGCTCCTGCAAGAAACAGCAAAATTTCCAGACTTCAATCGCTGAATTGCTCTCAAGATATTCCCCTTAGATTACTCTTAGTCATTCCCTTTATTGTACAAATTGTGGGAGCAGTGGGATTAACGGGATGGTTATCTTTACGCAATGGTCAACAAGCGGTGCAGGCAGTGACATTACAACTTCGAGATGAAGCCAGTGCTAGGATTAGGCAACATTTGGATGATTATCTAGAAGCGCCTCGGATCGTTGCCCAAGTGAATACAAACAGCTTAGAATTAGGACAATTAGATACACAAGATCCATCTCGTTTAACTCGCACCTTTTGGCGACAGAGAAATTTGTTCGATCCGATTGAAGTTTCAGCGATTTATTTTGGCACAGTAGAGGGAGAGTTCACGGGTTTAGGATTCCAGAACGATCGAACTTGGCAAGTGGGAAGATCCGGTGAAGAGACAGATTTTCATTTTTATAGTTATGCGACAGATGATCGAGGAAATCCAACTGAACTTCTAGAAAAGGGAAATGCTTACGATCCGAGGGTGCGTCCTTGGTACAAAAAAGCAGTAGAGGCTCAGGAAGGAACTTGGAGTGACGTTTATGCAGATTTTAAGGAACCGAGGTTGAAAATAACCCTAGCTGAACCGGTATTTCAAGAGTCGGGAGAATTGTGGGGAGTGTTAGGGGTAGACTTTGTGTTATCACATATTCGTGATTTTTTGCAAGCGATTAGAATTGGTGAATCGGGACAAGCGTTTATCATGGATCGCTCTGGTCTTTTGGTGGCAACTTCTACTGAAGATCTCCCTTTTATGATTAAACCAGATACGGTAGAGCGATTGCCAGCCGTTGAGATAGAGAATAGGGTGATTCAAAAAACAGCCCTATATTTGTACGATCATTTTGGAGATTTTAAGCAAATAAAAGAAGCGTTTAATTTAGAGTTGGATCTTGATAGAGATCGTTATTTTTTACAAGTTGTTCCCTTTAGTCAAGGACAGAATCTAGATTGGTTAATTGTGGTCATAGCTCCAGAATCTGATTTTATGGGACAAATCAAAAAGAATACTCAACGGACGATCGCCCTCTGTCTGGTTGCTCTATTCGTGGCGACCTGCTTTGGATGGGTAACGGCGAAGTGGATCACCGATCCGATTATGCAGTTAAGTGATGGGAGTCGTCGATTAGCGAGTGCTGCTCTGACACGCTGGACTCATGAAAGTTTAGCTCAAAATGTAGCGGTTAAAGGTGTAGCTGAGTTGAAAATTCTAGCCGAATCGTTTAATCAAATGGCTAATCAGCTCCAAGAGTCGTTTACAGCTCTAGAAAAGAGTAATGAGGAATTGGAGTTAAGGGTAGAAGAGAGAACTGCTGATTTACGTCGAGAGCAGGAAAAATCGGAAACGCTGTTGTTGAATATTCTGCCCGAGGCGATCGCTGAACATTTTGAATCGGTGACGATCCTGTTTTCTGATATTGTCGGCTTTACTTCTTTATCTTCGCGCATGGCTCCCATTAACCTGGTCACTTGGCTGAATGAACTGTTCTCTAGCTTTGATTATTTAGTCGAAAAACATGGATTAGAAAAAATTAAAACCATTGGTGATGCGTATATGGTGGTTGGAGGTCTACCTGTTCCCCAACGTGAGCATCAAGCAGCGATGGCAGCGATGGCCTTAGAAATGCAGGAGAGTATGCAACAATTTTGTTTAGAGAATGGAGAATGTCTACAAATTCGCATTGGCCTTCATACCGGTCCAGTGGTCGCGGGAGTGATTGGTGTGCGCAAGTTTAGTTATGATTTATGGGGCGATACGGTGAATGTGGCTTCACGGATGGAGTCTTCGGGGATGCCGGGAAAAATTCAAGTCAGCGAGCAATTTTATCAGAGTCTTAAAGACCAGTTTGAGTTTGAAGAACGGGGAATTATTTCGGTCAAAGGTAAGGGGAAGATGAAAACCTATTGGTTGGAAGGAGTCGGGAGAATCTGAGCCATTAGGGATTAAGATCGGGATATGTGCAAAATTATGATACGAATCAAATTGTAGCGAAAATGACTCAAACCACCAATGCTCGTGACCTTTTCCAAAGCGCTTATGAAAATCGTTATACCTGGGATGACCAGTTTCCGGGAATGAGTGCTGAGATTGATATTGAACAAGGCAATGAAATCTATAGTGGTTCTATTCAGATTAACTCAGATCTAACTATTGAAATCTCTGGTATTGAGAATGAGATGGTGAAAAAATCGGTGGGAACCCAACTTAAGGATGTGGTTACTCACCGTAAGCGTAGGACTTTTGAGGAGACCCATGGCAAAAATAGCTTTACTCTGGGTGAAACCGATGATCGCGGTGCAGTAGGAATCCAGGTTTCTGGTGCAGCCATGGGTTCAGAATATAAAGTGCGCGATCGCGTGATTTGCTATGTGCAACGGGTGGTCGGTCAAATGACTTTTTATATTGATACCCATGAAACCTTGGATACGGGAGAGGGATATCTACCCACCCGCTATGAGGCTGTGTTCCGCAATACGGAGACAGGGGAGATGATGCAGCAGGTGCAGTTTGAAGACCGCTATCAACTGGTTGGGGATTATTTTATGCTTACCCATCAAACCTTGCATACGGAACGCCCAGATGAAAAGGTGACCACCCAGTTTACGTACTCTAAGATTAAACTGTTAGAGCCGAGTGTGGTTTAGAGCGATCGCCGAATTGCAAGAATCGCGTTAAGATAATTGAAGGAATTTTACGTCCATTGTGGTGAATCAAGTCTATGTCTAGCACTTTAACTCCTCCCCTGGAACTAACCGAAGACAATGTGGAAGCGGTTTTAGACGATCTCCGTCCTTACCTAATGGCTGATGGAGGGAATGTGGAACTCGACCAAATTGATGGCCCCATTGTTAAACTCCGTTTACAAGGTGCTTGTGGATCTTGTCCGAGTTCGGCAATGACCCTGAAAATGGGAATTGAGCGTCGTTTGCGCGAATTTATTCCAGAAATTGCTGAAGTTGAACAGGTTCTCTAGCGCACTGCGCTGGTAATGGATCATTGGAGGTTATCAACCTCTGTGTAAGTCAATTTCAGCCATTACCGACCATTGATAACCTAACTTATACCTGAGCTGCTACTGCTTGCTCTATATTCCGAAGATGGGTTGGCCAAGGGGCTAACCCATTTTTTCACACTCCAGTAACTGAGAGCACTTTGTGCTGTTATGGAGTATAGCGCTGCGCGCTAGGGAATAGGGAATAGGTCAGGAGCAAAGGGCTTAAGTCCCTTCTCTATTTTTACATTTTATTTTGATATTGACATTTTTGATTGTAATTGTTAGACTTGAACTATGAAAACATTGCAACAGCTTTCACGAGAGCAGCCCCTCTGGTCTCTAGAGGAATTTGCTCAGGTGTTAAATGAGTTGTTGCCTCAATTCTTACCCAATCAAAAATCCCAGTCTCGGCGATCGCGTGAAGAGGTCAACCCTCGTTTAGTACGTCATTATGCCAGCCAAGGATTACTGGATGAGCCATTAAAACAGGGGAGGAGAGCCAGCTATACTTACCGCCATCTGTTACAGATGTTGTTAATCAGACGATTACTCAGTGAGGGATTCGGCATTAGTGCCATGCAATCGTTTGTAGTAGCAAAAACGAATACTGAGTTAGAGTCCCTGTTGCAGGGAGGTATCCAACTATCCTTAGAACCAGCAAATCCGGCTTTAGCCTTTCTGCAACAAGTGAAAGAGCGATCGCCAGAAACCTCCCCCCCTAACCAACAGAACCTCAGTCCCCCTAGTCAAAAAATCACGCGGGTTTCCGAGGCAACACAATCAGCCCCAGAAGACTGGAAACACCTAGAAATTTTACCGGGTTTAGAAATCCATCTGCGCTCAGATGTGACCTTACCCACCAGCCCCCAAGAGCAGGAAAACCTGGTGCAAGCGATCGCCCAGGCCCTCCTAGCTCTGCGTTACCCCTAATTGCTTTGGAGAGAGTTTTTATGCAACCGGCGATCGAATTTATCCCCCTACGTGCAGCTTTATGCACAGAAATCCCCACCACCTTAGATGTTTTAATCCGCCTTACCCCTCCTGCCCCTCAAGTGACCTCCGAACGGCCACCCATCAATCTCAGCTTAGTGCTGGATCGCTCCGGTTCTATGGCAGATCGGAACAAAATTACCTTCACCAAACAAGCGGCTGCCTATGCCATCAATCAATTGCAATCGAGCGATCGGGTTAGTGTTGTTACCTTTCAGAGCCACATTAACACCCCCGTTCGCAGTCAACTCGTACAAAACAAACGCTATATCCTGCAACAAATCGAACAAATTAAGGTCGGGGGAGGAACAGCCCTTCATGCGGGTTGGATTGAAGGAGGCGTACAGGTTAGTCAACATCTCAAACCCAATTCCCTCAATCGGGTGATTTTGCTCTCGGACGGCATTGCTAACGTAGGCGAAACCAATCCCGATGTCATTGCCACCGATGTCCGTGGACTCGCCCAGAGAGGAGTCAGTACAACGACAATGGGCGTGGGCGATGACTATAATGAAAGTCTATTAGAGGCGATCGCTGCCAGTGGAGATGGCAACTATTACTACATCGAAAGTCCCGACCAACTGCCCGACATTTTCGCCATGGAATTGCAAGGTCTGATGGCAACCTTGGGCAAAAACGTCACTTTAAGCTTCACCCTCCCCTCCCAAGTACAACTGCTCGATATCTTCAACGACTTTGCAACCCTTCCCAACGGCCAATATCAACTGCCTAACCTCATTGCCGGCAATCCCTTCACTCTTGCCCTGCGGCTCAAAGTTCCCGCCCAAACCCTCCCCTCAATCCTCACCCTGCACCTTTCCTGGGATGATATCGAAACCAGTACACGCCAACAAATCGATCAATCCCTCAGCCTACCCTGGGTTAACCGTCAAAGCTTAGACGAATTTCCCTTTAACCCAGAAGTACAACAAGAAGTTGCAGCTCTCCTCGCCGCTCGTGCCAAAAACGAAGCCGCCGAGCAAGCCAGACTGGGGCAATATGACCTCGCCGAACAAACCATCGCCAAAGGAATGGAACTCATTCAGGCAGCTCCCGCATCCGCCGCGATGAATCAAGAATCAGAGTCCTTACAATCCTTGAGTACCAACTTGAAACGGCGGGAATACGAGCAATTTCAAAAGCGCAGTCATTTTGAATCCCATAGTCGCTCTCGGGCGTGGGGACAGTCCCGCTATGAAGAATATCAACAAGAGCGCCAAAAGAGAGTAGGGACTTCCGGACAAGCAGCAAAACCCTGGCAACAGATCCAAGGACGAATTAAAGTCGTTAAAGGAGACATTACCCAAATTGCAGTCGATGCCATAGTCAATGCTACCAATCCTCTGATGACCGGCACATTTGGGGTAGATGCCGCCATTCACCGAGCCGCCGGGGCAGAATTACGCCAAGCCTGTAACGCCCTCGTGACCTGTGATGTGGGAGAAGCCAAAATTACTCCCGCTTTTAACCTTCCTGCCCAAGTTATCATTCACACAGTCGGCCCCGGTTGGCAAAACGGGCGCGCTCAGGAAGAAGAACGGCTGACTAACTGTTACCGCAATTCTCTCAATTTAGTCGTACAAAAGGGATTAAAAACTGTCTCTTTCCCTTCCATTGCCACTGGTGCGTTAGGATGTCCTCCAGACTGGGCCGCCTCTATCGCCCTACGCACCATTAGCCAAGTCTTACAACAACAGCCCGCGATCGAGCAAGTGATTATTGTCTGTTGGGACGATCGCAATTACCAGTGTTATCAAGCCATTCTGTAATCTATAGTACTGGGCGCTAGGGCATAGGGGATGGGGAATAGCGAACACGCGGTTGTTCCCATTCCCTATTGCCTCTTGCTTGTTTATGTCCGCGAAGCAGAAAGCGCTATAAAATAGAGCCACAAGCAACGGGTGCCGATCGCAGACATGATTTTCAAACGGTCTAATGAGCTAAATGAACTCTACCTTAATGATTTTGAGGGAAAGCTAACCCAGACTATAGTTTTGTCCCCTATTAGTTGGTCAACCTATCAAGCCATGCTTAGGGATATGGGACACAACCGGACAATTCGCACCGCCTATAGTCACTGCATGGATTACGATCTGTGGTTATGAAAGTGCCCTAGTTAACCAGTAACCTGAGAAGTTGCTGCCAACCAGTGTGTATTTTAAAGTCCACAAATAGTGTATGATCGGTGTAGAACCATTGCTTTGTAAATTAAGTTACTATAGTAAGAGAACCAAACGTATCAACTCTTAATGCATATGTCATCAACTCCGACCATTGAATCAAGCAACTTAAGTATCTCACAATTATTTCAAGATTTCTACAGTGTCCCAGATTTTCAACGGGAATATGTTTGGCAGGCAAGTCAAATCGAAAAACTACTTAAAGATTTGTTTGAAGGATTAGGTTTAGAAGAAGGAGAAACTAATGAGTTTGAGTATTTCTTAGGCTCGATTGTTGTCTATCCAGATTCTACAGATGATATCCCCACATTTCAACTGATTGATGGTCAACAAAGGTTAACAACTATCTATCTTATATTTTGTGTTCTTAGGGATTGTATTCAAGAATTTGGTAGTAGTTCAAAATCCATAGAAAACTATTTGCAAGGAACAACTCAGAATACCGACACCGGTGAGGATGTTGATAGACCTCGATTATGCCTTCAATATGATACACATGGTAAGAAGGTTTTAGATGAATATCTGCTACATAGTCAAGTACCGGAGAAAGAACTATTAAACTCTTCAGGATCTGCAAATAACATATTCAAAGCCTGGAAACTAATTAAAATTTTCTTCTCTGAACATTTAGAGAAAGAAGTTAAAATTTACAAAAAAGCATCTACAGCTATTGCCAATAGAACAAAATTAATCAGAATAGAAACTCCTGATTTACAGAATGCATTGAAAGTTTTTGAAACTATTAATGACAGGGGAATTGGCTTAACACCTGTTGACTTACTGAAAAATTATCTCTTCATTCATACATCTCGCGAGATAGATAGAAATCGTCATTGGCAAATCTTGACGAATAAATGGGAAGATTTCCTTAAAAATATTTATCAAAGCAAGCAAAAACCATTGACTTTTTTGCGCTATTACTTAATGGCTAGTTATGACGTAGAATTATCAAATAGCTTTCCAGAAGAAGAAATTTATGAATGGTTTTTAAACCATGGCAGAACTGAAGGTATTGATCGAGATCCGATAAAGTTCCTTGATGATTTAATCCTAGGAGCCGATCACTATGGTAAATTAACTCAAGGGAAAAATCCTGATGGCTCAGATAACATACATCTTAAAGCAATGTGTAAAATACAAAGTAAATTTAAATCTCACTTGGTTTTATCCTTAGCAGGTCGCTTTTTAGAGAAATCTATTTTTGAAAGGCTTTCATACTATATTGAAAATCTCTCTTTTATAATTGCTATTACTAAGAAAACGAGACAAAAAGAAGTTAATGTAACTAGACAATTTGCTTATTGGTCAAAGAAACTTAGAATCGTTAAGACTAATCAAGATCTAGATACTTTTATAGAGCAAAACATTTTTCCTAACTTAAAGGAACTCAAGGAAGATTTTTATCGCTGTATAATACAAATGTCTCAAAAGAGCTTGGCAATATATCGACTGCGTTATCTATTAGCTAAAATAGCTCAATATGTTGAAAAAAAAACTTATGGGCATTCTGAATCTCTTGATTTCTACTTAGATAAACAAATTACAATAGAACATATATTACCTCAGTCTACAAAACTACCCTATGTTGACAAGCTAGGTAATCTAACGTTACTAGAAAAAACAATTAATAGTTCAGTTTCTGACAACTCGTATGAAGAAAAGCTACAAGGGTATAAAAAATCTAGAATAGTAATAACTCGTTCCTTAGCAGAACAACTTCATGTAGGTCATAATACTCAAATAAATCGTGCATTAGGAGATTTAGGCTTAAAGGAGTTTAGATCGTGGGATCATGAATCTATTGAAAAGCGTCAGAAAATATTGGCTGACATTGCGATGAAAGTCTGGGGATTAGATAATCTTTAATTTTGTTGGCTATGATTTCATCGCCATAGATTCTATGGTTAATGGATCAATAGTATTATACTAGATGATATCCGATAAATCGACCTTAGTATGGTTGTTAAGTTTCAAAATTTTATCGTCTTCTACGCGATGGAGGGAATAGTAAGACTCACCATCTAACGTAACTTCTACGATTTTCGTTTCGATGCCTTTCTGACGATAGGGTTCAATCGAATCTTCTACCAGTTGACGGTCTTTGACCACTTTCAATTCATTATTGTCTAAAACCCGTTGAATGGCACTTTTGTATTCTAGACAACACATATAATTGAGTCCCGAAACCACCACCTCTAAATCACATCCAGCATCAAGGAGTTTGGCTAAGTTTCTTTTCTTCAAAGCTGTCCTGAGTTCGCGCAATTCTTCTTCAATTCTTTGGGTCTGATTTTCTAATAAAACCCAATAGGCTTCATCATCAGGAGAAACTGGAGATTTCCCCGCTTTTTGATTCCATAAGGCGATTCTTTCGTAGGGAGTCATTGGAGTTACCTAGAGATACTGTTGTGGATCGTTATGTTATGCACTCTCCCTAAATCCCTCTGCCACTCCGAGAGGGACTTTTCCCCATCTCCTGCGGGAGAAAGGGTTAGGGGATGAGGGGAGCTTACCCTTCGTAAACTTGGCGGTAATAGTCCTGATATTCTTGGGACAAGAGAGGCTGCCACCAATCTTGATGTTCTAAGTACCATTTTAGGGTTTGACGTAATCCTTCCTCCACGGTAACAGAAGGTTGCCACCCTAATTCTGTTTTAATTTTAGTGGCATCGATCGCGTAGCGGCGATCGTGGCCGAGTCTATCTTTAACAAATGTAATCAGGTTGCGACAGGGACGAACCGGAAGCTGGGGCGCGAGTTCATCCATGACATCGCATAAAATGGTTACTAAGTCAATATTTTTGACTTCATTATTGCCCCCCACATTGTACGTTTCCCCCGGTTTCCCTTGATGAATAACTACATCTAATGCGCTGCAATGGTCAATCACATAGAGCCAATCTCGGATATTTTGTCCATCGCCATAAACGGGTAGATTTTTCCCGATTAAAGTATTGATCGCCATTAAGGGAATCAGTTTTTCTGGGAACTGATAGGGCCCATAATTATTGGAGCAATTGGTAATAATAGTCGGTAAATTATAGGTATGATAATAGGCACGAACTAAGTGATCGCTCCCTGCTTTCGAGGCAGAATAGGGACTATTGGGAGCATAGGGGGTGGTTTCTTGAAACGCTGGATCGTTGGGTCCTAAAGAGCCGTAGACTTCATCGGTAGAGACGTGCAAAAATAGCCCTTTTTGGTTAGGTAGGGTGGGATAATGCTGGCGGAAGGCTTCTAAGAGGGTAAATGTGCCGACGACATTGGTTTGCACAAACGCCCCTGGGCCAAGGATGGAGCGGTCTACATGGGATTCGGCGGCAAAATGGGCAACGGTATCAATGCTCTCTTCGGCTAAGAGTTGGTCAATAAGGGAGCGATCGCCAATATCCCCTTGTACAAATCGAAACTGAGGATGATCCTTAACTTGCTCTAAATTCGCCAAATTCCCTGCATAGGTGAGCGCATCTAAGACAACTATGCGGTCTTCCGGGTAGCGATCGCACCAATATTGAACAAAATTCGAGCCAATAAACCCCGCACCACCAGTGACCAAAAGACGACGAGGATTACGATTTTCCATACGATTGAATATCCTTAAATTTACCGCTTATATTGGGCACATTGGGGCGGGTTTATCTCTATTTTCCAGGATAACGCTTTTAACAATTGGCCCTAAGCCCCTTGCCCCGTTGCCGGTTACCTAGATCTGGGACAACCCGCCCCTACACCCCCGATCACTATAGCAACCACAGGGATCTATTCCCTATTCCCTATTCCCTATTCCCTATTCCCTATTCCCTATTCCCTATTCCCTATTCCCTATCAGCCGCTTCATTGTCCAGCATATCCGCTAAAGCCTGTTTCATCTCTTCACCCTGAGTAGTTGCCGTTCCAAACTGGCGCACGACCAGAGAAGCTGCTAAATTACCCAAAACCGTTGCCTCCCAGAACGAAGCGCCCACACACAACGCCAAAGAGACGGCGGCAATTACCGTATCCCCAGCTCCAGTTACATCAAACACCTGGCGACGATTAAACGCGGGAATATGAACCATCGGTTCTTGGGCAGTAAACAAGCTCATCCCCTCATCTCCGCGAGTAATCAAGATATGACTAGCCTGAGTCATTTTTAACAAATCTTCCCCTGCTTGGATTAACTGCTCATGAGAATTAATGGCATAACCCACCGCTTGTTCTGCCTCCGGTAAATTGGGAGTAAACAAGGTCACCCCTTGATAGCGCGGCAACTCCTTCTGTGCATCCACCATTACCCGCTGGTGTCCTAACACGGCTGGAATTACAGGAGAGAGCGTCCCATCAGGTTGAGTCCGAAAGACTCCATCGCCATAGTCCGAACAAATCACCCCATCGACTTGGTCTAACTGAGATTGGATATACTGAGCTAATGCCTGTTGTAAAGGCAAGTCTAGCAACCGATCCGATTTGCGATCGATGCGCACAATTTGCTGAGTTACAGACTGACGAGCATGGCCAGAAATGCGAGTTTTGGTCACCGTTGGCCGGGTTTCATCGACTAAAATTCCTTGGGTATTAATGCCCGCTTCCTCAAAAATCTGACGTAGGGCCTGGCCTTGGTCATCTTTCCCCACGATACCGACTGCCTTAACCTGACCCCCCAATTTCGCCAAATTATAAACGGCGTTGGCTCCTCCTCCAGGAATTTGGCTAGTTTCCTCATGGCGCAAAATCACAACGGGGGCTTCTCTCGAGAGCCGTTCTACTTGACCCGTGAGGAATTCATCTAGGGTCAAATCGCCAACGACTAAAACTTTTGCTTGACTGAAGCGATCGATAAGATCGGTTAAACGGGTTTGGCTCTGTTTGAATTGCCGAATTAGGTCTGCGGGTAAGGTCATATCAATGGGGGGTTGAACGTTAAACCTTACATTACTCTACGATCGCCTTGGCAAACTCCCGTAACCCGGAGATCGAGGTAACTGGAGACATATTTTGAAGTATTTTTAATTTTAATTTTTAATTTTTATATTGATCTGGGGCTTTGTTGTAGACTCTGATCGTACACAGCCCAAGTTCTCGATCAAAAGCTTGAGGGTCAACCCAGAGCTGATAAGAGCTGATAATTGTGAAGCGATCGCCATAAGATAGATAAAATTTCCATGATCCATATCCTAAAGTCCTTATTCAAGACCACCTTGGTGTGTCTCCTCGTCCTAACCTGTTGGGTGGGACTGAGTACCCCCACCCAAGCGGCTCCTGACCGAGAAAGTCGCCTCCCTGGAGGGAATGCCATTACCGAGGGTGATGCCATTCTGCGCTATGCTCTGCCCATTGATAATGACACCATTTTCAAGATCCAAGGGGATATTGAATCGATTATTGCTCCGATTCGAGGAAGACGCTGGGGTGCAGCTACTTCTAGCCTCAGTGAAGCCAGCTTTTTGTTATCAACTCGCAGTGAAAAGATTTTAGCTAGCATTGCCGAAGATCGCCGCTCTGAAGCTCAAGAAGTTCTAGAACAATTGAGCACCGATCTCAATATCCTTCGGGAGCAAGTAGCGGAACAAGACAAAACCGCTGCCTTTGAGACACAAAAAAGTTGCCTCTTTGAAGTGGAAACTCTAGAAAATCTGATGGTGCAAGGGTTTCCCTATGAAGTGCCCTCCGAATATAGTGCCCTACCTCAGTTGAAAGGACGAGCGGCGGTAGAAATTGAAACTGAAAAAGGAAGCTTAACGGTTGTCGTTGATGGTTATAATGCGCCAGTAACGGCGGGAAACTTTGTGGATCTGGTGTCTAGGGGATTTTATGATGGTTTACCCATTACCCGTGCAGACGAATTCTATGTGTTGCAACTTGGCGATCCTCCTGGCCCAGAAAATGGGTTTGTAGACCCCGCAACTGGAGAAGAACGCACAATTCCTTTAGAAATTAGAGTTCAAAGTGAAGTAGAACCAATTTATGAATTTACATTAGAAGAAATTGGACTCTACCGTGAGCAGCCAGTTTTACCTTTCTCTGCCTATGGAACCCTAGGCATGGCTCGCCCAGATAACGATCCGAATGGGGGTTCGTCTCAGTTTTTCTTCTTCCTCTTTGAACCGGAATTAACCCCTGCGGGCTTAAATCTCTTGGATGGTGAGTATGCAGTATTTGGGTATGTTGTTGACGGTGAGGACGTATTGCCTGAACTGAAAAAAGGCGATCGCATTACTTCAATGAAAGTGATTGAAGGCATGGAGAATTTCCTACCTGGATGGGGGGATAGGGGGATAGGGGGATAGGGAGATAGGGAGATAGAGAGATTACCTGTTCCCTATTGCCTATTCCCCATTCCTACAAAAATTTGGGTCGCTCTTGTTGAGTTTTCTGTAAATACTCATCAATAGTGCCCCAATTTTCGTCTTCAATCCAAGTGAGAATTCGATCTAAATTTTGGCGATAACTTAAGAGGGATTCTCTGAGAGCCTCTCGGTTATATTCTGCCATCATCCGACCTAACTCTGGATTGCCTCCTCCTACCCGACTGGTATCAGCAAAGCCGGAACTTGCCAGTTTTTGGGCTAAATCTCGCACGGTGTCCAAAGGTGAATCGCTACAAGTCGTAATTAATCCAGCACTGACGAAAACGGGTAAATGGGAAATCAAAGCCACTGCGCGATCGTGTTCTTGGGGAGAACAATGATAGACTCTTGATCGCAGCGATCGCACAATTTCCGTCACCTGCTCCAAAGACTCTGGTGAGGTGGTTGGAGTCGGAGTGAGAACATAGGGACGATCTTCAAATAACCCGAACTCGGCTGCTCCTAACCCTTGTTCTGCGGTTCCTGCCATGGGATGACCGCCAACAAAATTGGGCCAAATTGGGGTAAGGGACTCAACAATTGGCGTTTTAACCGACCCGACATCCGTTAGAATTGTGGCCGGAGAGAGCAAGGGAAGCAATTGTTGGGCGATCGGTACAATCAGACCGATAGGAGTACAAATAAAAATAATCTCCGCTGGGCTGACTTGGCTTAACTCAACACTAGCTCGATCCACAACCCCTTGTGCCACGGCTGCCTCACAGGTATGCGGATTACGACTAGCGCCCAAGACTTCCCAACCGAGCGATCGCAAAGCTAACCCTAACGACCCACCGATTAACCCTAAACCAATAATGCCTATTTTCATCACCCTAATGCAGCTATCATAACGAATGGGAAACGTATACCAACGCCAGTCTAACTCAACCAATCTCTAGGAAAAAGCCATGGATGAAGAGGAAGTGCTTAATCGGTACGAAACCGGAGAAAGAGATTTCATGGGCATCTTGCTCACGGAAGCTAACCTGAGTGGGGTTAATTTGAGCGATGCCAACTTTAGTGGTGCTAACCTCTGTGTTGCTAACCTCAGTGGCGCTAACCTGCAAAGTGCCGATCTGAGCAAAGCTAAACTGAATGTTGCTCGGCTCAGTGGTTGTAATCTGACCAAAGCTAATTTCAACCGGGCTATCCTTAATGTAGCGAATTTAGTCCGTGCCGATCTCAGTGGGGCAAGTTTAGTTCAAGCAGGACTGATTCGAGCCGAATTGATTCGCGCTCAACTGAGTAACGCGAACCTCAGTAGAGCTAACCTAACTGGAGCGGATTTGCGAGAAGCCACCCTACGTCAGGCGAATCTCAGTGGCGCAAATCTGAGTGAAGTGGATTTGCGTGGCACATCCATGATTGCAGCGAATCTCGAAGGGGCAAATCTCCATGGAACTGACCTAGGACGGGCTGATTTAAGTGGTTCAGACTTGCGCGATGCGGATTTACGCCATGCTAACCTTAGCCGGGCGAATTTAAGTGGTGCAAATTTAAGTGGGGCGAATCTGCGTTGGGTAGATCTGAGTGGAACCAATCTCAGTTGGGCTGATTTGAGTGAAGCAAAGTTGAGTGGAACGAATTTAATTGGCGCGGATTTAAGTAATGCGAATTTGGTCAATTGTAGTTTGGTTCATGCGGATTTGACCCAATCGAATTTGATCCAAGTGGAATGGAGCGGCGCAGATTTGAGCGGCGCGACTTTAACCGGGGCCAAGCTTCATGGAGTGTCCCGATTTGGTTTAAAAACCGATGGTATGTCCTGCGAATGGGTGGATTTGAGTCCGGATGGAGATCATACCCAGGTTTATCATTTTACGTCTGAAGAATTTAAGCAGTTTTTCAACCCGACTCCGCCCACGGTCAGTATTACGGTAGATGCTCAACTCGACCATGCGGCGAGTTTTGTTTTGGCAGGATTCTATTATCAGATAGCTGGGCAATATCCGGGGATGAATCATCCTCCGAGCATTAAGGTGGGCTATCGCCGCACTACGTTGATTTTCCGTTTAGACCGGGATGAAGAACTGTTGCCGATCGCCTATTTGGCCATTTTACCGTTTAAGGACAGTACAGTCACTCAACGCAATATTACGGAAGTGATGGAGATTATCCGTTCTCCAGATATGGAGGATTATTTGACGATTCGAGACCGAAAACGAATTAAGCAAATCAGTAAGTCTCTCAGTCAAGTCATGAGTCGAGTGGTACGGGTGAAAGTGGGAGGAGATCTGCCGAAACCCCCAGGTGCGCAAGAGTTCTTTGCCATGCCGACTCAGGTGAGTTTGACGAATTCGAGCGATCAATCCCTGAATATTTATTATCATCCGTCTTTTGGTAAGCGTTTGGTTGATTCGGCTGCTTATTTTCAGACGAGTGAAACCACTACGATGAAAATGCAACAGTTGTCTGTACCTACGGCGGAAGTAGTCGCGGATTTTATTCGCGGGTTTTATGTTTTGGAGAAGCTAGGGAATAGTTAATATGGCCTCTAAGAGTAAGTCAAAATCGGGCGATCGCTTTGTTTATCAAGAGTTTGGCTATGATGGGGATACTGAGGATCGAAACTCGGTAGAGCTTGATGTAGTGCCCAACCAACAAAATCTTAAGGTAGAAGTATCTCGCAAAGGACGCAAAGGGAAAACTGTTACTGTGGTGCAAGGGTTTCAACATTCCCAGGAAACGTTGTCTGCTCTGTTGAAGCAATTGAAAACTCACTGTGGCGCTGGAGGAACCCTAAAGGAAGAAACTGTAGAAATTCAAGGGGATCATGGGCAGAAAGTGATGACTTTTTTATCACAAAAAGGGTATAAAGTCAAGCGTTCTGGGGGTTAATTTAGGAAAAGGAAAGATTTTCTAGGGCTAAGGCTGCCGCCTGGGCTACATGGGGATGGGGGTCTTTGGCAAGGTATCTAAGGGCAGATTGACTTTTACTACAGGGTAAATGGCCCAAGGCTTCGGCTAAACGCTGACGGACGAGCCAATCTTCTGAGCCGGCAAATCTCAAAATATCGGTAACGGCACTGAGATCTTTAATTTCCCCTAAAGCGGCGATCGCAGCCTGTTGAATTAGAACTTCTGCACTGTCTAAAGCTTGTAATAAGACATCATGGGCCCGTTGATCTCGTAGATTCCCCAGGGAAACCGCCGCACTAAAACGCACCAACCAATCGGGGTCTTCATAAAAAGCTCGCACTAGGGGTTCAAAAGCTCTCAAATCGCGCAAATAGCCTAAAGCACCAGCAGAATCAGCTCGAATCCCATAATCAGGATCGGTTTCTAACAGATTGACGAGCAGCGAAAAAGACTCTTCTGTGGGCTTAACCCCTAGGGCAAAAATAGCCATAGAGCGCACTTGCTGATTGCGATCCTGAAGTGCTTTTTTAAGCAAAGGCATCGCTTTCTTTGGGGAGAAATTGCGTAGTGCCAACAGAGCCAGCTTGCGATCGCGAAGATTATCACTATCGAGTTGGATCTTCAGTTCTTTTAAGCTGGAAGCAGTCATAATCTTCATAATGATAAATTCACTTTAAAGATTAAGCTATCTTAACGGATTATAGCAACTGCTATAGAGCTTTACGCTATACACAACACTTTTCTCTACGATGAAGGACATTAATAATTGTTTTTGACAATCGCTAGAATAGCCGTCTACTCCTTCCCAAATTCCTCAATCACAGCCCAAAGTGCTGTATTCTCCCATCTGGCACTCACGGCTCAGAAACCCGTCAATAGTAGAGAATGGTAAAATCAACTCGGATTCTCTATCATGCTGACTAACCCAACTATGCGTCGAGTTCTCCAATCTTGTCTTACAGCGGCTTTATCCTCTAGTGTGATGGTAGGCATAAGCGCCATCAACGTGCAACCCGCCACTGCCCAAAGACCCTCTCAATCTGTACGCTGTGAAAGTCACGATGCTCAACCGGCTAACTGCCCCGTCGATACTCGTAATGGTATAACGTTAGTGGAGCAATATTCCACAGCCTCTTGCATCGGAAATTGGGGGTTTGGGAATGGATTTGTTTGGGTAAGAAATGGGTGTCGAGCGCGGTTTGAAACCAATTATGCTCAAAATCCGGGGGGTGGCGGTTTTTTTGGTCCTCCAGGGGTGGATTATAACGATCCGGTGCGTCGAGGTTCCCGCGAACGAGTGACAGTTACTTCGGGCATTTACAATAATCAGGGCGATCGCATCCGCACCGTTTATCGGGGCGAACCGATCATCGTTAACTGGAGAAATACTTTTTACTACGGTCGCCAAGAATATGTCCGAGTTCGCACTCAAGACGACTTGGTGGGCTGGATGACTGTCGGTGGCAATTATAGACAATAACTGATAATTTGACTAATGATAATTTTAACCAATGATGATGGGATTGATGCTCCTGGTATTCGTGCCCTCCATGATGCTGTTGAGGGTGAGGGGATTATCGTTGCTCCCACAGTACAATATTCTGGGTGTAGCCATCAAACGACAACCTACAAACCCCTGAAGATGGAAGAGAGATCGCCAACTGAATATGCTGTCCAGGGCGCTCCTGCTGATTGTACCCGCTTGGCGATCGCCCAATTGCAACCCCAATTGAATCAGGAGATTGATTGGGTTCTCTCTGGGGTGAACGCTGGGGGAAATATGGGGGTGGATGTGTATATGTCTGGAACCGTTGCTGCGGTGCGGGAAGCCGCTTTTCATGGAATTCCTGGTATTGCCATTTCCCACTGGATCAAGCGCCCTTTAGAAATTGACTGGGAACGAACGACGCAATGGACAGCCCATATTTTATCTAAGCTGTTTTCCCATCCTCTGGAGCCAGGATGTTTCTGGAATGTGAATATTCCCCATCTTGAAGCTGGTTCTCCAGAACCAGAAATGGTATTTTGTCCCTTGAGTAAGAAACCGTTACCGCTCCAGTATCGAATCAACGGGGATGAGTATCTGTACTGTGGAAATTACGATCGACGCGATCGCACTCCAGGCACAGATGTAGATATCTGTTTTTCCGGTAAAATTTCTGTGACTCAAGTGCGAATCTGAGATCCCACTCTCTCTTCAAGATTACTTTTGGAGAGGGCGATCGCTTGAATTGAACAATATTTCTGAATTCTGAAGAGAATATCTAAGGAAAAAAACGCATCTTCCGGATCGGGGTAATTGTGCCCGTAAAGAGAGTATAGAAGCTTTCTGATGGCATCTAATGCAAACTCTGCTCTCTTTACTGGTTTCCCCCCTGTTCTTGGTGAATACGATCGCCATGACTCCACTCTCTTCCTCGGAAGTATCCACTCTATCGGTTGATACCTCCGAGTCTACAGAAATCCTCTATGGATATAGATACAACCGTCGAGGAGGTGAAACTCCGAGAGGGGGTACAGGAAGACGGCGGATTATGGCGTAACCTCTCCAGAAGAAGGTAATTGATCCAATTGATATGTCGCATCTTCATAGCACCCGACTCTGCCCATACTCGAACAGAGTTGGGCAGTTTTTTGTAGATCTGAAATCGCCTTATCCGTTTGCGTTCGCTTCATGTAAGCTAATCCTCGGTCATAATAGGCGAGGGCAAAATCGGACTTGCGTTCGATCGCTCTAGTAAAATCAGAAATTGCCCCTTGAGTATCCCCTAAATCTAACCGCGTTAATCCCCGATTATGATAGGGAACTGGATCGTCCGGATCGAGGCGAATCGCAATATTGTAATCCTCGATCGCCCCCTGAAAATCTTGTTTTTTCCGCCGGGCTAACCCTCGATTTTGATAGGCTAAACCATCTGTCGGCTCTAGATTGATAGCCTGGGTACAATCGGAGATAGCCCGCTCCTGATCTCCCACATTTGACCAAGATAAACAGCGATTCAAATAGGCTGCGCTCAAAGTTGGCTCCAGTTCCAGGGCTTGAGTGTAGTCCAGAATAGCCCCTTTATCATCCCCTAAATCCGATAATACGCTACCCCGATTCACATAAGCCGGGACAAAACTCGGATCGAGGGCAAGGACTTCAGTATAATCAGCCTTAGCTCCTTGGCGATCGCCCAATTCAAATCGGATATTGCCCCGCTGATAATAGGACTCAGTGAGGTTACTCGATAGCAAAATTGCCTGGGTAAAGTCCTCCAAAGCTGCCTCAAGATTATCTCGATCCTGATAAATCAAAGCACGTTGGTAATAAGCCTCTCCCTTTTTTGGCTGTTTGGCGATCACCTGACTATAGGACTTTAGTGCCTCATCTAGATTCCCCTCTTGAGCATACTTTTGAGCCTCCTTCAGACTATTGCGACTCAACCCTGATAAAGAAAAACGACTCGATCCCAAGGCGATCCCCAGCAAAATCAAACTGCCTAAGACCACACTTAAGGGTAATAAATAACGCTTTGCTTGGAACGGATTCAGGGGAGTCACGGAGGTTACCTCCTCATAATCAATTTTGGGTTCCTGGGGTTGTCCTTGGGGAACCAATGGAGGGGTTTCAGAGCGCACTAAAGGCGCACTCACCTTACCCGGTTGTAAAGTAGCTAAATCCTCTAAGATCCTGGTGGCTAATTGATAGCGTTCTTTTGTGTCCGGAGCTACCATTTTATTCAGAATAGAGATCAAATCTGGATTCGCTTTAACCCCATCTTGCCAATCCTGGGTCGCTTTACTCCTCAATGTCGACAATTCTAAAATACTTTGACCGCTGAGTAATTGAATCCCAATTATGCCTAACGAATAGAGATCGCTATTAAAATGGGCTTGTCCTTGGTCTTGTTCTGGGGACACATAAACCACTGAACCATTTCTTTGAGCTTTCAACAGTTGTTGTTGAGAGCGCATCACTTGAGTACCAATCTCCTTAAAAATACCAAATCCCGTTAGCACCATGCGATCGTCTGATTTACGGCGAATTAATTTGGATGGTTTAATGGAGCGATGAATCAATCCACGACTATGGACAAAAGATAAGATTTGTAACACTTCTTCGAGCAAGGCGATCGCTTGGGCTTCTGTCCATTGGGGCTGAGATTCCAATTGATCGCGCAAAGAAGTACCAACAATAAACTCTTCCACTAGATAAAAACTTTGGCTCTCTTCAAAATAATCGAGCAGTTTAGGGATTTGGGGATGAGTACCAAGACTTTTGAGGGCTTCTGCCTTCTTATTAAGTAAAATTAAACTGAATTCTAAGGTTTTGGGATTATTACCAGGAAGCTTTAATTGCTTGACGACACATCGAGGATGTCCTGGAAGATGGGTATCGCCAACCAGGTGAGTTTGACCAAGCTGGTTGGAGCCAAGGGTTTTAATAAATTGATATCGTTGGTTAAGCAGCCGTTCCATGGAGCTTGTTTCTTGGTTTGCTGGGGTCGGAGGATGTGAGTTCATTCTGACATATAGCGCTTCGCACTATAGCAATTTGTAGGAGGGAAAAGGCACTCTAGCAATACAAATAATGAATTTAAGTAAAGTGTAGGAGAATTTTCACAGATATTCCTCCATTGTCGGATAAAATAAATAACTATTGAGCCTAATTCAGGTCATTGGTGATCCATCAAGAACACTTTTACCTAAGCGGTATAAGCTTGGCTCTCGGAACCATCGCCCAATTCAAATAGGGGAAGATTAATTATGGCTGTTGAAAAAGTAAACTCTTCATCGAGTCTCGGAGAAGTGGTCGATCGCATCCTTGATAAAGGGATTGTGATCGATGCTTGGGTTCGGGTCTCCTTAGTGGGAATTGAACTGCTGGCCATTGAAGCTCGGGTGGTTATTGCTTCGGTTGAAACTTACCTCAAATATGCTGAAGCAGTGGGTCTAACGGCTCAAGCTGCTGTCCCAGCCGTTTAAAGTTCGGGATTAAACTGGCTTTCAAGAGGTATGTCTACCCTTAGAGGAAATAGAAACGGGTTTCTATTTCCTCTGAGTTTTAGAATGGCGGTCTGATAACGAAGCTCTCTAGGGGAGGGGATCAAAAGACTATGGCGCTTAAAGATGAGTGGCGATCGCAAAGAGAACAACGCCAAACTGAAGCACGCTGGCGAAAGGAGGCAGTGCAAACTCAGATTAAGACCCTAAATGACCAGCGTCAAGCAGCAACGGCACAACTCCAAAACCAACTGCGGCAATTTCGGACAACATTGGCCCAGGCTGAAGCTGATCGACGTTTCCAAGGGCAACAGCAACAGATTGCCTTGCAAACCTACACCCAGAATTTGCAGGACTGGATCGAAGACTTTTTGGAAACTTGCACCACAGAACGGTCCCTGATGAGCGATCGGATCGCCACCACCCTCCAAGAGACCCTGGAGCGTTTGCAAACTGAAACCCGAAACTTGTTGCAGACAGCTCGTCAGAGTCGTCAACAGCGCTACGGAGACCTTCAGGAAGATCTCGCTGAGTTTATCGAAGATCTTCATCTGCAAATGGACAGCTATCGCCAACACCTCGAGCAAAAGCGTCAGGAGCGGATAGCTGAGATTCAGACCCGCAAAACAGAGGTGAAAAAAACTCTACAGGAGAATCGTCAACAACAGCAGGAGAGCTACCAAGTCCTGCAAGGGGAACTCGATCGGTTTATCCAGAGCTTACAAGCGTATCGCCAAAATCTCTACCAAGCGGTTTGGGGTGATACACCGGTGGCAGTGCCAGCACAAGCCGTTAAACCTAAACCCATTTTTAGATCCAAGCGATCGATTTCGATCGCCAAAGGAGCAGTGCCTAAGCCAGCCGTCTCTCTTCCCCAACCGATTCCGATCACTCCTTCGCTCACTCCTCCCCCAACCCCAGAACAGGTACTGCAAAAAGCGGATAAAAAAAATGTAAACTATCTTTCTACGGAAGAAGAACAAGTTTATAATTTCTTACGCAAGACTCCCGCATCGCGATTAACAGCGATCGAAGAAGCCCTAGGGATTAACCGTGTACAAGCAGTCGATACTTTGAGATCGCTGATCAAAAAAGGCATGGTGACTCAGCGCGATCGCCTGTACTCCGTACTCTAACGTAACTCCCTATGCCTACTTTACTCAATGCCCGTTCTAAGGGCTTTGTCAATACGCCCACTATTGAGCGACTGACAAACCGCGCTCTGCGCTATCTCCAGTCTGGGTTTTCTGTGCATTTGCGCGGCCCCGCAGGAACAGGAAAAACGACTCTCGCCTTGCACTTAGCAGATTTATTGAGTCGCCCTATTATGCTTATTTTTGGGGATGATGAACTCAAAACCTCCGATCTGATTGGCAACCAATCCGGGTATACCCGTAAAAAAGTGGTTGATAACTATATCCACAGTGTCATAAAACTCGAAGATGAGCTGCGAAAAAATTGGGTAGATTCTCGGTTGACGCTAGCTGCTAAAGAAGGATTTACCCTAGTTTACGATGAGTTTAATCGCTCCCGTCCAGAGGTCAATAATGTACTGTTATCGACCTTAGAAGAAAAATTGCTGGTTCTGCCTCCGAATAACAGTCGCTCCGAATATATTCGGGTTCATCCCCAATTTCGCGCCATTTTTACCAGTAACCCGGAAGAATACTGTGGGGTTCATGCCACCCAAGATGCGCTTTTAGACCGTCTGGTAACCTTGAATATGCCCGATCCCGAAGCCGAAACCCAGACGGCTATTTTAGTGGAAAAAATTGGCATTATCCAGGAAGAAGCCCAAACCATCGTCAATATTGTGATGGAATTTCAGCAGAAAACGGGAACTCAGAAAACAATGGGTTTGCGATCGGGATTAATGATTGCTAAGATTTGCCACGAACATCAAATTGCGATCGCTATTAACCAAGAACCCTTTCAGGAAATCTGTGAAGATATCCTCCTCTCCCGCACCGACTTAGACCTTTCAGCCGCTTACTTGGTGTTGAAAAACCTTTTTGAGCCTCAAAACGCTCTGCCCCCTTCTCCTACTCCTGCGTCTGCTGCTCCCGAAGCGCCTCAACCTGCACACAAAGTTTACACCTTCTTACACCAAAGCCAAGGAGCCAAATTATCAGATATCGAAAGTGCAGTTGGATTAAACCGAGTCGAAACCGTCAACATTTTGCGCCATTTAATGGAACAAGGCAAAATCCGGCTCAATGAAGAGCGCAAATATATAACCCAGTAATTCATGGAAGGAAAGGGAAAACTGGTTTTTCCCCATTCCCCATTCCCTATTCCCCATTCCCCATTCTCTATCCCCGTGCCTGCCAACTCCCGTCCCCTAACCTCAAGCCAAAGTTCAACCCTCGCTGATGTCCTCGAAAGAGTACTAGATAAAGGGGTTGTCATTGCTGGTGATATTTCTGTTTCTGTCGGTTCAACGGAATTGCTCAATGTTCGCATTCGCCTCTTAATTTCTTCTGTCGATAAAGCCAAAGAAATTGGTATTAACTGGTGGGAGAGCGACCCTTATTTAAGCAGTCAGCACAAACAACTGCAAGAAACCAATCAACGGTTACTAGAGCGCATTGAACAACTTGAAACCCAACTCAAAGCCTTGAAGGGAACGCCTGAAGTTGAACCTGAGATTCAAGAATGATATCACAGTCGTTCTAAATATTGGTTGTCGCCAATTCTTGGGCAATAGGTTCTTCGGGTTGGGATTGACAACCGGGTAGACCAAAAGTGAAGATGAAGAAGAATAATATTCCTTGCAAAAATAAAAAACCGGGTTTCGCGATCGCTTTATCAGGATAGCTTTTAAGCATAAATACTCGTGTTCTTTGTTTTCATCATAATTAAATTCTAACAAAATAAGGAATAGGAAATAGGCAATAGAAACTGTCCTAACTCTCCATTTCTATGCTATAGCAGCTATCTCAAAAACTGGGGTAAAGCTACAATACCCCTAAATTGCATCTTGTGATAAATATTGTTGCAATAAAATCTCAATTTCTTCTATTTTAAACTCTTCAGCAAGCTCAAGAAGAGGGGCAGCAAACTCTTGATACCAAATCCGAATAGTATAGAAAATAAACAGATGCTGTTCTAATCCCAATTTTCTTGCTATCCATCTCTACCTGTACTACCCGGATTTGGTATGATAGGAGCTATCCAACTTTTCCAGTCGATCGCAGATACTGAATAGATCGGCTTTGAGAGCAAGATCGATTAATATCTTGAGGTCTTCGGGGGAAGGAATAAGTATATCTCCCGTTTGTGATCCTGGTTGGTTTCTTGACAATAATTCTGATTTTTCTTGCTCTTTGTAAAGCCATTCTAAATTTAAACATTCCGAGAGTACTGCCAAGAGATCCTGAGCATCGACAGGTTTGGCTAAGAAGCGATCGCCACCTTCATCAAGAGCTTTTTGTTGGTCGGCTGGGGTGACAGATGCAGAGGAGACAACGATCTTATAATGCCATAAGTCCTCGGCAGCCCGAATGCGTTTGAGCAATTCAAAGCCATCCATTACAGGCATGACAAGGTCAGTAATTAATAAATCGGGTTGCTCTTCCCGCAGGAGTTTTAACCCTTCTTCTCCATTTTCTGCCTCAAGGGTTTCAAATCCTAGAGGTTCGAGGAGGTTGGAGACCACAGCTCGATTTTCCCAACGGTCATCGACAATCAGGATAGTCCGACGTTCTCCTGCATAGCCGATAATGCGATCGCGCCAGCGATGTTCAGCATTATCACACCAGTGATGTCCAGCATTATTGCTCTTGTGAATTTCCCTCTGTTTTTGTGCCCAATCCTCTACTCTGGGAACATCAATAACAAAAGAGAATTCACTCCCTTGGCCCAGTTGGCTTTTCACTTCAATGCTTCCCCCCATCAGATTGACAATACGCTGAGAGATGGCGAGTCCGAGTCCAGTGCCTTCTGATTGTTTTTGGCGATCGCCGACTTGTTCAAATTCTTCAAACAATTTAGCCAGATCCCCTTCGGTGATACCGACTCCAGTATCCATGACCTGAAAGAAAAGCTTGGTATCTGTCTCGGATTGTTGTAATACATCAATTCGCAGGGTGACAGTACCCGAATCGGTAAACTTAATGGCATTACCGAGCAAATTAATTAAGACTTGACGCAGACGCTTTTGATCAATAGCAACGCCATCTGGTAAGCGGCTGCTGGATTGATAGATAAAATCAAGACCTTTTTGTTCAGCCTTAATTTTGCACATTTCCACAACGTTTTGGAGTAAAGCAGGAAAATGGACGGGAACCGGCAATATTTCCAGTTTTCGAGCTTCGATTTTGGCCAGATCGAGAATATCATTAATTAAAGTTAGCAAATGATAACCAGATTGATAAATAACATCCACCTGCTTTTTTTCTCTCGGGGGTAAAACACGAGATCGCTCTAAGATTTGGGCATAGCCAAGAATACCGTTGAGGGGAGTTCGCAATTCGTGGCTCATGTTAGCAATAAAAGCACTTTTGGCTTGATTGGCAACTTCTGCTTTTTCTTTTGCCGCTTGCAATTCAAATTCTAAGACTTTGCGCTGTTCGATCTCCCGTGTGAGAGTTTGATTCCAACAGAAAATAACGATAACACCTGTCGTTCCTCCCAGGGCTACAAAAATCAACCATTTAGGAATAGTTTCCTTGACTAATTCTTTGCCTCCATACCAATTATTATAAGACTCATAATAAATAGATTGTCGATCTTCTTTCCATTGCTTGAGATAACCATCAATCGTTTCACGAAGATCGGCATATTTATTTTCTGGAGTAGCAAACGTCGAGCGAGTTGGATGAAAAACGATAGCAGTTCTTTCAATGCGATACTTTTCTTCTTCAAGATATCCGAACGTGCTATTAATAACTCCAGCATCTACTTCTCCACTTTCTACTAATTCTAAAACTGTTGGTGCTTCTGCTACATCAATTACTTCAGGTTGAATCCCAAAATCACGAGTCATTGCCTTGAAATTACGATTGTGGATACTTCCTGAAACTGCGGCAACTCGCTTTCGGTCTAAATCGGGTAAAATTTTTATATCGCTATTCGGTGCGACATAAACCGTCCCCCACTTAACGGCTACAGGTTCATTAACAAAATCAAAAATCTGGTCTCGTTTTTCTGAATAAGAAATAGAGACCAGTAAGTTAATCTCATCATTCTCTAGCTTTTTGAGTAAGATTTTCCAGTCTTCATGTATATATTCAATGTCCCATTTCTCTCGTCTGGCAATTTCTTCTAGTAAATCGACAAATAATCCTTTAGGTACTCCACTCTCATCCAAAAACACACCAGGAGGGTTATCTGTGAACCCGACCTTTATGGTTTGTCTTGCTTTGGCAAGCCCCATAAAAAAAATACCAGATAAACCAAAGACTATGATTAAAAGAATGCGAATTCGAGAAAACATGAGAGTGCCAATATGGCTTTGTGCTTGTATGAATTTTGACATAAATTTAGATAAAAATTCTGGTGTCTATTTTCATTCTTTTTGTTGATCTAGGTATTCTTTTAATAAAGTCTCAACTTCTTCTATTTTAAACTCTTTGGTAAGTTCAAGAAGAGGGGCAGCAAACTCTTTATAGCAGCTATCCAACCTTTCCAGTCGATCGCAGATGCTGAATAGATCTGCGTTGAGAGCGAGATCGATTAATACATTGAGGTCTTCAGGAGGAGGAATAGATATATCTCCTCTTTCTGCCCCTCGTCTGCTGCTTTTTGGTGAAAACTTTGATTCTTCTTGCTCTTCGTATAGCCATTCTAAATGCAAACATTCCGAGAGTGCAGCAAAGAGATCCTTCACATTGATGGGTTTGCCTAAGAAGCGATCGCCACCCCCATCCAGGGCCTTTTGTTCGTCAGCTTGGGTAACAGATGCCGAAGAAACAACAATCTTGTAGTGCTGCAAGTCCTCCGTAGTGCGAATGTGTTTGAGCAACTTAAAACCATCCATCACAGACATGGCAAGGTCAGTAATTAATAAATCTGGTTGTTGCTCCCGCAGCATTTTCAACCCTTCTTCTCCATTTTCTGCCTCAAGGGTTGTGAATCCGAGGGGGTTGAGGAGGTTGGAAAGAACAGCTCGATTCTCCCAATGGTCATCGATAATCAGGATGGTACGGTGTTCTCCTTGATAGCCAATAATGCGAGAGT
The DNA here is from genome assembly GCF_017746885.1 of Roseofilum sp. SBFL. Lineage (NCBI taxonomy): Bacteria > Bacillati > Cyanobacteriota > Cyanophyceae > Desertifilales > Desertifilaceae > Roseofilum > Roseofilum sp. SBFL. The sequence goes on from NZ_JAGHZH010000186.1 coordinate 33,645, forward strand.
TGCTTTTAATCCTTCGGTGTGGTTGTACCCAATCATCAACTAAGGGAAGATCGAGGGTGAAGGAAAATTCACTGCCTTGACCGAGTTCACTTTTGACTTTGATTTGTCCTCCCATGAGATGGACAATGCGTTGAGAAATGGCTAGTCCCAGTCCAGTTCCTTCCGCTTGTTTCTGGACATTGCCGATCTGCTCGAAAGCTTCAAACAGTTTCGTCCTATCTTCTAGGGCGATCCCTACCCCTGTATCCCTTACTTGAACCAGTAGATTGGCCTTGGTTTCGGACAACTCCACCACATCCACCAATAGCCTCACTGAACCGCGCTCAGTAAATTTGATGGCATTCCCAAGCAGATTAAGCAAGACTTGTCGCAGTCGCTTGTCGTCGATGGATACGCTCTCTGGGAGACGGGAACTGGTTTGATAGATAAATTCAAGTCCTTTCAGTTCAGCGCGAATCTGGCACATCTGTGCCAGGTTTTGTAAAAAGGAGGGCAGATGAAGAGGTTTGGGGACTAACTCCAGTTTGCGAGCTTCAATTTTAGAGAGGTCTAAAACATCATTAATCAGACTGAGCAAATGAGTACCACACTGATGAATGATATTCACGCCATCCCGTTGTTCTTGCGTCGGGAGTTCGGTGTAGGACAAAATTTGAGTGTAGCCAAGAATACCATTTAGAGGAGTGCGAAGTTCGTGGCTCATGTTGGCGAGGAATTCGCTCTTAGCGTGATTGGCTGAATCGGCTTCTTCTTTGGCCACTTGCAATTCCAAGGTTCGCTCTCGCACCCGTTGTTCAAGGTTATCAATGGAAGAACGCAGTTGTCCAGTCATAGTATTGAACGTGCGAGCTAATTCGCCAATTTCATTGTCCGATACAATATCGGCATGAGCGTTTAAATTTCCATCGGTGATTTGCCGAGCGATTGCCGTCAATCGTCGAATGGGAGACGAAATCACATTGGCCATACCAAATCCTATCCCAATAGCGGCAAGGGTCGTTCCCAAAGCGAGAATGAGGTTATTGCGGGTTTGAGTGTTTATGGGTTGGAGGAAAACGGATTTTGGGCGCAAATAAGCAACTTTCCAAGGTAGGATTTGGCTCAGTGCGATCGCTCCGGCATATTCTATGTTCTTCTCTTGGGAAAGAATGGTCGTGAAGTAGGGGCGATCGGGGTTAAAATTGGTAGCAAATTCGTCAAATTGTGTCAGTTGAGTTGCGAGATCGGTAGGTAGGGATGGGGGCAAGCGATACATTACCTGTAGCTCCTGAAGGGTTTCCGATTCAGGAGGGGCGAGAAATTGAAAGCGCAGTTCTTGAGGCAAGCCACCATCATCACGATAGCCTTGGGCCAAGCGCAAATTGTGGTCATCAAGTAAGAGAGCAAAGGAAAGAGAACCAGCTAAATTCTCATGTTCAAGTATGAGATGTTGGAGTTTAGCTGCGCTGTACTGACTGCGTAGGACACCCATTACTTCTCCCGTTTGGCGATCGCGGATAGACTGGCTGAAATAGAGGTAAGGTTGGCCATCAACCTCAGAAAATTCAATGTTGGAAACAATAGGTTCTCCCGTTTCGAGGGCAATTTGGAAATAATCGCGATCGGACTCATTTTGTCCGATCTGAAGGGAGTAAGTATCGAGGAGGTTCTGTCCATTAATATCGAGCAGAGCATAGGAAACTAAAAAGACTTTATCTTTCGCCATCAAGATATTTAGGCTGTTAAGAGCTTGCTCTTTCAGGATAGAATTTGGTGTACTCAAATAAGTAGCAAAAGTTTCTTGTTGCGCCTCTATGGCAATAGCCGTTAAATTAGTGCGTATCAACACATCAAGAGTTACTACGGTTTGGGACGCGGCTGTATCCAGGGATCGATTGGCCGATTCAATCAAGTCTGTCCGCATGGTGTGGTAATTCCACCAAGCAAAGCCTGCAAGGGGAGTTAGAGCAATGAAGCAAAACACGCCTAACAATTGATGGCGCAAGCTGTAGTGATTAAAGAAACGTTCGAGAGAGATAGCTTTCATGGTTTTCAATTACGGTGCTACGCCTTAGAGAGTCGGGAATCGGAAGTCAGAAATTGAGTTTTCCCCATTACCCACTCATCAATTCCCAGCGTGAAGCGCTATTTTAAAGGGCTTCTGTGGCTCGAGCGGCAGCTTCTGCCATATTGTGCAGGGTCGTTTTAATGTTCTGTTGGTCGGTCATTAGTTTTCCGAGTTCTACCGGAAAACAATCAAAACCGAGATCAATCCAATTGGGGAGGTGGGGTTCCGTTCCCATTCGATTTTCAATGGCATCCAGGGTAACATCAAAATAATTAGTCACCTGGGGGTTAGCTCCAAACCCAAGTTGCAATCGAGGATCGCTGTAGGTGCTGCGGCGAACGCTGTTGGTTTGACTCAGAATCGCCGTGCGGGTAATGACATCAGGACTGGTGAGCCATTGCAGAAACACCCATGCTGCATCTTGGTTTTTGCTATAACGAGAGAGTGCCAAGCTACTCCCTCCTTGATGACTAATACCCGGAACTTCGCCAAAGCCGCATGCACTGGCAGCACGTAGGGCAATTTCTTGGGGACAAGGAGCTACTGCCACTCTTCCCGATATTGGGGAGCCCGATGAGCTTTCAAACCATGGAAACCATTCTCCCCAAGAGATCATGATAGCAGCGCGACCTTGACGAAAGGCTTCTGCTTCCCCATACCAATCCCAGGTTGTTGCTGCGGGAGGAGCATAGGGTCGTTGAGCGAGCATATATTCAATTCCGGCGATCGCTTGATCGTCGTTAATGGCTGGAGTTCCATCTGCATAATAAATTGACCCGCCATGGGCCCACAACCAAGCGGTCATACTACAATGCAAGCTGTAATGCCCGACTTTCCACTGTCCTAGCGTTCCATAGATATGAGGGGCTTTGGCTTCGCTAATCACTTTGATCGTCGCCAAGTAGTCTATCATTGTCGTCGACACAGATAACCCCAATTCCTCAAAAACATCCGGGCGGTAGAACATGATAAATATGGGGATGTCGTAGGGAATTGCGGCCAACTGTCCTTGATAGGACGCAACATTAGCCACCAAAGACCGGAAAAAATCCTCAAAATCATAGTTGGGATATCGCAGGTCACTATTTTCCAGCAATTCTTTGGGATTGATCCCAATATTGACAAAACGACCGATCCAAGCCTGATCCCAATACATGATGTCGTAGGTTCCCGCTTCTCTAGCTATGTCTTGCTCGATTCGTCCCAGAACGCGATCAAGGGGTAATATATCCCATTGCACTTCGATTCCCGTTAGGGGAGTAAATTCATCTTGCATCAATTCCCAAGCTGCTTTTGTAGCAGGGACATCTTCTATAATTAATCGCAGAGTTGTGCCGGAAAAGGTTTTTCCGACATCTTTGAGAAAGTAATAAGCATCGGTTCCGATGACACCCGCCGATTCCAAACCACGCGTCTCTTCGAGGGATAGTTGAAGGAGAGAAGATGGGGACAAACGACGGCAGGCTTTCAATGCAGAAGCAGCACTCCATCCCAACGCGGCTGATGTTCCCCAGCGCAAGATATCGCGTCTTTTCATAGTTTAATCTCTTGTATCATTTTTTATGTTCTAGGAAGAGGAGTATGGGGGGCTTTCGAGTTTACAGAGAATTAACCCTTAATTCCCCAAACTGACGATCGCGCCAAAATATGGCACTAACCTGGCTTTAAAGATTTTAGGATATCTCTCTTGAATCGGACTTAATATTATGCAAAGGAAGAGAAATCCTCAATTCTGTGCCTTGTCCCAGTTCTGAAGAACAAGTTATGGTTCCACCCTGTTGTTCTGTGACAATTTGACGGGCGATTGCCAACCCCAAGCCCGTCTCCTTTCCTGTGGATTTAGTTGTGAAAAATCGCTCAAATATTCGAGATTTAATTTGAGGGGATATCCCGACTCCATTATCTTTGATTTTAACGCAAATTAACGACTCTTTATTGCTTGTATTTATTTCGGGATGAAGACTGATTTTAGGGGCTTCCAGATGTTCTTTCGGATGCTCTGTTTCATTCCTATATTTGGCATCAATCGCTTCGATAGCATGGACCAATACATTCATGAAAACCTGATTCAATTGAGCTAGATTGCAATAAATCAACGGGAATTCTCCATAGTCTTTGCTGATTGTGATTGCTTTACGATGCGAGTTAGCCTGCAAGCGATAAGACAATAATATTAACGTATTGTTCAAACCCTCATGAAGATCGGCTTGTTTCCATTCGGATTCGTCGAGTTTAGCAAATGAACGTAAAGAAAGCACAATTCCTTTAATTCATTCTGTTCCAACTTGCATCGATTCCAATAAATTGAAATAATCTTGTTTTAGGAAGGGTGAATCAATATTTTTTGCCAATTTTAATCAATGAAGAGGGATTTTGATATTCAGTTTTGTCTAATTCCAGAAGATGCAATATATCTCGATGATATTGAGCAGCATGTTGAAGATTGCTATGGATAAAGGTGATGGGATTGTTGACTTCATGAGCAATCCCTGCCACTAATTCTCCTAAGGTCGAGAGTTTGGATTCTTGAATTAATTGCAGTTGTGTTTTTTTGAGATTGATATGAACTTTAATGAGAGCCAAAAGTTCGGTATGATCGAAAGGTTTTGTGATATAGTCAACGCCCCCAATTTCCAATCCTTTAACCTTATTGATAGTATCGGAAAGTGCAGTAATAAAAATAACAGGAATATGTTGGGTTTGGGGATCTGCTTTGAGACGGCGACAGGTTTCAAAACCATCGATACCAGGCATTTGGATATCAAGAAGAATTAAATCGGGCTGATAGTGTTGCAAGCGTTTAAGAGCGCGATCGCCATCAATGGCTGTGGCAACAGTATATCCTGCATTGTGTAAGGTTTCACTAATGACTTTTAGATTGGCGGGGGTATCATCAACCGCTAAAATTTGTCCTTTATTTGACATAACTATTCTCTTGGTTAACGTTCTCTCAGTCTAAATACTGTTGCAAAAACTCCTCAATTGCTTCTATTTTAAACTCTTCGGCAAGTGCGAGGATGAGTTTCTTCTCTTTCTTCATCAAGCCATTGTAAATCCAGACACTCCGAGACTATGGCAAAGAGAATGTTTGCATTAACGGGTTTGCCTAAGAAGTGATCGCCGCCCCGATCAAGCGCATTCTATTGATCTACTTCATAGGAATGCTAAACATCTCTTCCTTGGCGATAGCCGTTATCCAACTTTCCAAAAAGAGATACTTAGCATTGACAGGTTTGGTGAAGAAGCAATGACTTTAAATATACTAATTCATTACTTAGGGAATTAACAGGACTTAGGAGTAAGGTAGTTGGGTTGACATAAGCAACTCCGCCTAATTTCATATCGCCTTGTTTGTCTGTGCCAAAAGAATTGGCTGTTTCGGCAACGTAGACCTATTCTGCCATTGGTTGTAGGGTTTGGGTATTAATCACCAACAAGCGCATCATTTGAGAGGCTCGTCCAATCTCTTTGGTGGGAAAATCTAAAGGACTTTGGAGAGCGACAAATAGGCGATCGCCGTTTAAATTCAGATCGAGACCCTCAAACCCTCGATTTAGTCTGCGATGGGTGTAAATTGCTGGTAATACTTGCCGCACATCAGTAGCGGCATTTAGGGATACCCCTTCAGGAACTAAGCGTCTCACCATCGTTCCATTGGCGGCGATATGGGCTACACTGGGGCTGTATTCGTCGCAGAGCCAAAATGTACCATCTGGAGACCGCGTAATCCCTTCCGTATCCAATCCATTGGGATTTAAATTTAACCGGACTTGGGCGCTAAAATCATAAGGCACTTCATCATTACTGTTATTTGGCAATCCGGTAATTGGCTCTCCATCTTGGTTGCGGATGGGAATTGCATCCAGGAATTCCAGCCGTCCATTATTGCTGGAAAGTTTGTAGATTACTGGGGTATAATCAGGAACGGGAAACGTGCGGCGCTTTTCGTTGCCAACAGTGATGCGATCATTGGGGCCGCGATCAGCGATCGCATAAAATATATTATCTGGATCATTCGGTGAATGATCTAATCCTGAAAAGAGTCCACCGATGCGAATACCGCGATCGTCCTGTACTTGATTGGCAATGGCGTTATTTTGTACCGTTTTTAAGCTGATAGGAGGTAAGCGGAATATCTCCCCAAGTACCACTGTCCGCTGTGCAATCCAATTTCCCATACTCGGTTGATGCTTCAGAACTGCAATCCCAGTAACGAGGACGCTACCCATCAAACCACTCAAGACTAATCGGTGAACTCTCTTCATAACCTTTATCTGTGATCGTCTAACGAAAAAACAGCATTATTATTCCTGATCGAGTTTAAGGAAGTGTTAAGATACAGCGCAAAACGCTGTTATGAGGAACAGTGTTGAATCCTCACAGCTATGTACAAAAAGCCTATTCCCTAGTGCAAAGCGCTATATCATTGATAAATTGAGTATCAAGACTAAAAAAATAGCAGAAATTACTGTATCTTGATCTCGAACCAATATGGCAATCCAAAGACGTTACAAATAGAGAGTGAAGAAAGATTAGAACGGGTGATTAACGAATTCGCCCAACCCCAACAGGACAAACTAGAACCCTTTGCTCCAGTAGTTATCAATATCTTACGAAATTTGGTACAAGGAAAGAGACTAGAGTAATTGTGATTAACCTCAATGATATGGTCGATGTTCCCGAACCCAATCAGCCAGAACAGCTCTCCTCAGGGGAAGTACTTCAGGATAAGCTCAAAAATAGCTTATCTTATATCGGTTTAGTGGCGATCGCCTCTCTTACCGCTGTCCTGTTGACCCAACTTCATATTCCCGTATCCTGGCTCGTTGGCCCCATGATTTTTGGTCTCGTATATTCCCTTTTCAAAGGAGAAGCACAACCGCTCCCCCCGATTTTTTCCATTCTCGGTCAAGCCATTATTGCCCTGACAACAGCTACCCGTTTCTCCTTTGATACTCTGATTTTAGCGAAAGAATATGCCCTGCCTCTGCTCGGCTGTATAACCATTACAGGGATATTGAGTATATTGAATGGTTATCTTCTCAGTCGTTGGGCTGGAATAGACAAAGCAACGAGTTTGTTAGGATGCATTCCGGGAGCAGGACCGACTTTAGTTGCCCTCAGTGAAGATTTAGGAGGAGATGCGATCGCCGTTGCCTTTCTGCAATATTTGCGCATTCTCATGGTATCTGTGATTGTGCCGTCTCTTGTCACCTTCTCGTCTAGCGAAACGATCGGTCAATTGGCGATTCTACCAGAGATGTCTACCCCATCAGCAACCCTTCCCCCGATCCTCAACCTTGGTATTTTAGCCCTCTGTGGCATTCTCGGTCTTCTCATAGGAAGAGGGATAAAATTGCCAGCCGCCGTCTTTCTTGGCCCCTTTTTCCTGGGCTTAATCACCTTCTGGATACTTCCCTATCCCCTGCATGTTCCCGATCCCATTTTTGCCGCCAGTTTGTTGCTCTTCGGATTATCCATCGGTCTCAAATTCGATCGCCAAGTTGCCCAAACTCTGGTGAAATCAGTTGTAATTCAATTGGGTTTAGTGACGATCTTAATTGCCGTTTGTTTAGGCATTGGCTATGAATTTCATCAATTGACCCATATCGACACCTTAACCGCTATTTTAGGCACAACCCCAGGAGGTATTAGTGCAATAACCGCCACGGTAATCGAAATTGGCGGCAATGTGGGCTTAGTGGTGGCGATGCAAATGACCCGCATGTTCCTGATTTTATTATTGAGTCCTTGGTTAGCGGCCTCCTTATTATCTGCTAAACCAGGGATTTAACTGCTGACGATCGGCTATGATTGTCTAAAAATCGTGAGGAGGAGTAAACATGCTAACTCGACTCAAAACTCTCAGTTGCCTTGGTCTCCTGGCTTCCCTTGGGGTATTTACCCTAGCGTCTAAAGCTAATGCCCAGTTTAATGCCGATCCGAATCCGGTACTACCCAATCAAGCCGTAGTCTACCAATCGATTCCCGAACTCTTTGATGCGGCTTACTATAGCAATGGCGGAGATTACTTTTATCAGCGATCGTTTGTTGGTCAAGTCCAAAACTTTTTAGGCCTACCGCGATTCTCCGAGCATAATACTCGCCGGAGCGCCCAATTGGTTCATATCCTCTACAAAAATATTTCCCAAGTGCAAAATACCAGCACGCCCATTGTTCGCACTCAAGATTTATATAACCCCTTCGATCAAAACTTAGTGGTTTCTCCCAGTGTGTCCATAGAATCCAATCCGATTCCTCCTGCTCCCACTCCCTTTGTCCCTTTTTCTGCTCCTCCCGTAGCTCCCTTACCTCCTGCTCCACCGCCTCCTGCTCCCGAACCTCAGCTTTTCTAACTTTACAAGGTGCAGTCATTCTCTAGGGGATCTAGGATCAATCAACAAAGAAACCCGACTCTAAACTCTTCGTGAGTTAAGGTCGGGTTTCGCTGCGCCCTACTGGAATCGAACCAGTCTGAAGGCGAATTATGAGTTCGCTGCCTCCCCAATCGGCCAAGGGCGCTAGAGATTGATAGACTCAGAGTAAACTTAGGGAGTGAACGTATCTCTCGTGTCAACCTCAATCTTATGCATTATCTTAGCACAAGGTTGGAGGAACGAGGAAATGAGGGAATGGGCAGAAGTCTGTGTTACTTGACCCAAGTTAGCTTACACTAATCGGATGATTAGTATCCTGACTGAATAGACTAAATACAAAGAACAACCTAGGTAGACAAAGATGAGATTAAATTCCACAGTTGCGCTAACGTTAATTTTATTGTCAATGATGTTTGGTGCGGGGATTATTAGTGCGGCACTAGGTTTTAATATTGGTCGCGAAGCGCTCAAGGGAATTACTCAACCGGACTCTAGCCCCACCAGCACTATGGTGAATCGTCAACCGGGAACGACGGGTAAAACTTCAGTCCCGATTTTGAAGGAAGAGGAGATCTTAAAACGGGTGGATACTTATATTGAAGGTGAAGAGGCAAATGAGTCACAAGAACAGAGTTTCCAACCGACTCCAGACTCTTCTCAGCAGGCGATCTCCGAACCGAAGGAGCCTACCCTCAGCTTACCCGGTTTTCCGATCGCCGCTCAAGATCGAGGCGTTACCCTAGAAATCTCGGCTGCCTATCAACAACAGGAAAATTTAGAACTGGACGTGAAAATTCGTAATGATAGTCCCCAGATGGTGCGCTTCCTTTATAGTCTCTTGAATATTACAGACAATCGGGGGCGCTCCTTAACTGCAACCACCTCGGGTTTACCATCCCAAGTTCCCCCCAATCAGGAAGAGTTTTCCGGTAAAGTGAGTGTACCGGTGGCTCTGTTGGCAGATGCTCAACACTTGTCTATGAAGCTCACCGATTATCCCGATGAAGAGTTACATCTTCAAGTTTCTGGTATTCCAGTCGTTCGCTAAATGGACACAGAGATTCCGTTGACTCCATTTATGGGAATACCCTTTCATCTGGCTGCATTAACCTTTGCCGATGGTTCCATCCGACTCTTATCCGTTTTCTTATTAATTGCGATTAATGCCTTTTTTGTAACGGCTGAGTTTTCCATTGTCTCCGTGAGGCGATCGCGAATTCAACAATTGGTTTCTACTGGTGATGTCCCTGCCCAAACGGTACAGAAGCTACACACTAATCTAGAGCGTCTCCTCTCAACCACCCAATTGGGTATTACCCTATCCAGTTTAGCCCTAGGATGGATAGGGGAAAATACGATGGCAACAATTTTGCAAGAGGCGCTCTCGAATTCTCCCCTATCTCCGTCTCTCCGACAAAGCTTAACCCATTCCCTCTCTATTCCCTTAGCGTTTATTATCATTGCTTACTTGCAGATCGTGTTAGGGGAATTATGCCCGAAATCGGTTGCCCTATTGTATTCAGAGCAATTGGCTAGGGTTTTAGGTCCGCCCAGTTGGGCGATCGCCCGCTTTTTTAATCCCTTTGTTTGCATACTCAACCGCTCTACCCGGTTTCTCTTGGGTTTGGTGGGGGTTCGCTACTCTGCCCAAACCTGGCACACCCGCGTCACCCCAGAAGAGCTACAACTCATTATTAGTACGTCTACTGAGTCCATAGGTTTACACGCTTCTGAGCGGGAACTGCTCAATAATGTCTTTGAATTTGGGGAAGTGGTGGCTGAAAATGTCATGATTCCCCGCACCAGTATTGAGAGTATTTCTTATGATGCCACGTTTCAAGATTTACTTGATGAAGTGGCAAAAACAGGGCATTCTCGCTATCCCGTAATGGCAGATTCCCTAGATGATATTCGGGGAATTGTTAACTTTAAACAATTAGCTGGCCCTTTAGCAAAGGGAGATTTATCCCCAGAAACGGCGATTCAAGTCTGGGTACGTCCGGCACGATTTGTGCAAGAAAATACCCCAGTGTTAGAATTGTTGCGATTGATGCAGCGATCGCACCAAGCGATGGTCATTGTTGTTGATGAGTTTGGCGGAACAGCGGGATTAATTACCATTCAGGATATCGTAGCCGAAATTATCGGCGATACGGAAGAACCAGATAACGGTCAAGAACCTCCCATCCAACAGCTCGATGAACAAACCTATCTGGTGCAAGCCCAATTAGATATTGAAGAAGCCAACGATATGCTGAATTTGGATTTACCCCTTGATGATGATTATCAAACCTTAGGGGGATTTGTGATTGCCCAACTACAAAAAATCCCGAATGTGGGGGAAGTCCTCAATTATGAGAATCTAGAGTTTACCGTCATTAAAGCAGAAGGGCCGCGCTTAGACCAAATTCGCATCCGTCGTGATGAGCAGTTGCTTAACCCTCCTTCCCCCTTAGAAGAATAATAGAGGAATTTCGTGCCTGCTGAACAAATCCCCCGAGCTTATGAGTTTTACCACAATATACCGGCAGGGCATGACTACCCCACACTAGGCTTAACATGATCACATTTCTTTCTTTCCATTGGATTCTATCTATTACTAAGAGGAGATACCCTTTGTGCAATAATCCTTTCTTCCTCTGACGGTTCTGATTTTTTTCTTTTTCTTCTCTTAATAATTCTTTGATCAGGGGAAACCACAATTTCTTTGCACTCAGAACTTCCAGGAAATGGGAACAATGCGATCGAGATTATCAGCAATGACAACTAATTTATCATAATCATCAGTGAGAGATTTTGTTGCTTCTTGAATAAACTGGTTTATTGTATCGCGAGTTGCTGCCGATCAAGCTTGCCCTATCTGTTTTCCATGACGTTCAAAATTTATCAATAACGCAAATTTCTTCCCAATTCCTGGATATATAACCCTGGATCTTCAGCCACCCAACCTACAGCCGATTTATAGCGCATTTCAAAATGGAGATGGGGAATGGAAAACTGGGGATTTCCAGTCGTTCCCACAGTTCCCAGTACGTCTCCTTGGCGAATGTTTTGACCGGGGGAAACTTGAATCGTTTGTAGATGAGCGTAACGGGTTTGTCGTCCTCCAGGATGGTTAATGACGACGAGTTGACCATAGGAAGCGCGATCGCCTGCATAAGCAACGATACCATCTCCGACTGCCGAAACGGGAGTACCAATGGGGGCGCGGATATCTACACCACTACTAAATTCTCGTCTTGAGGTTTGTGAATTTAAATACCAACCATATCCTTTGAGCAAGGGCGCAACAGCCGGAAGGGGATAGGCCGAGAGCTGAGTGCGCATTTCCCTAGAAGGACGACCGGGAGACCAATTGACTCCTGGGACAAACACCATTTCTGGGTTCTGTTGACATCCATTTACCTCAAATAGGGCATCAGCAGGAACTCGGTATGCTTCGGCTACATCGCGCCAAGTTTTACCGACTGGAATCCGCACTAAGACCCCATCATAAGGAGGAATCACAATTTGAGTGCCAACGGGGGCTTGTCCGTTGCGTAAGGAACGATTGAGACCCATTAAAGTTGAGGGCATTAATTGATGATTTGCGGCAATTTGGCTTAAGCTTTCTCCCGGAGCAATCGTGTGATAAATAAAGCGATCTATGGCAGGTTCTTGGGGACAAAATTGTTCTGGATTCGGTCGTAAGGGAATAAAAGATGGCTCATCTGTAAGGGTTTGGGCAAGACTGGTGGGAATCCATAGAAAGGGTAATATTAAAGACAGACCATAAATGCAGATCCCCATAAATCCCCCTTGAGAAGGGAGACTTTTTTTACTCCCCCCCCTTTCTAAGGGGGGCTGGGGGGGATCTTTTTGCAGTGAAAACTTCTGGATCAAGTACCACATAATTAAGAAGAGAATTAATTCGCTTTCGCTTTCTTTTTAGCCTTTTGTTTCGCTTTTTGTTTTTCCCGTTTTTCGGCTGCTTTTTCTGCTTTCGCTTTAGCAATTTCTGCTAACTTCACCTTTTCTTTTTCTTCTACGATTTTATCTAGATAATAATGGTAGTTCCCCAGATAGACGTGAAATTCACCGTCGCGAATTTCCACAATTTTATTGGCCACTTTGGAGATAAAATAACGGTCGTGGGATACAATAATAGCGGTGCCGTCATAATGTTGGAGTGCTTCCTCTAACATTTCCTTAGCCGGAATATCTAAATGGTTAGTCGGTTCATCTAAAATCAATAAATTCGCCGGCTGTAATAACATTTTGGCTAGGGCTAACCGGGCTTTTTCTCCCCCACTCAGGGCTTCCACCTGTTTATAGACGGTATCCCCACTAAATAAGAATCCCCCTAAAAGGGTACGTACTTCCTCATTTTTCCAATCGGGGACTTCATCATGAATGGTATCCATGACCGTTTTATCTAAATCTAAGGCTTCCGCTTGATTTTGTTCAAAATAACCTGGAATCACGTTATGTTTCCCTAGGCTGACGCTGCCTTCTATGGGTTGTTCCCAGCCCATCATTAATCTCAGGAGGGTGGATTTTCCGCAACCATTGGGTCCGAGAATGGCGATGCGATCGCCCCGTTCAATCCCCAGAGATGCCCCCAGGAAGAGGATTTTATCATCATACAAGTAGGTTAAATCCTTGATATTGACCACGTCGCGGCCACTGCGGGGAGAGGGAGGGAAGCGGAAATGGAGCGTTTTTAGGTCGCTGATGGGGGCTTCGATGCGTTCTATTTTGTTGAGCTGTTTCTCGCGACTTTTGGCTTGGGTACTGCGGGTGGCACTGGCACGAAATCGTTCAATATAGGCTTGTTGTTTATCTAATTCCTTTTGCTGATTTTCGTAAGCACTCTGTTGGGCGGCTTTTTGCTCGGCTTTTTGTTCTATATAGGCGGAATAATTGCCTAAATAGGTCGTAGACACTCCGCGCTCGGTTTCGATAATTTGCGTACAGAGGCGGTCTAGAAATTCCCGGTCATGGGAGACAATCACCATGGGAATTGTTGAGCTTTTGAGATAGGTTTCTAACCATTCAATGGTTTCTAAATCTAAATGGTTTGTTGGTTCATCGAGCAACAGCATATCGGGAGATTGCAGCAAAATTTTACCCAATTGAATCCGCATTTGCCAGCCTCCAGAAAAGGCGCTGACGAGGCGATCGCCATCATCAGCCTCAAATCCCATCTCTGGTAACATCTTCTCAATTTGTGAGTCTAACCCATATCCATCCAGCGCTTCAAAGTGCCGTTGTTGCTTATCGAGTTTATGGATAAGAATCTCTAGCTCCTCTGGAGTCGCCGTTTGCATCTGATGCTGAATCTCGGCGATCGCATGATGGACTGCATTAGCCTCATGAAATACCGTCCAAAACTCTTCTCGTACCGTATCCCCAGGATTAACATCAAATTCCTGGGTTAAATAGGCAATCTGCAAATTGGCGGGCCGGATCACCTCCCCAGAAGTCGGCTCAATTTCCCCGGCAATAATCTTGAGCTGCGTCGATTTTCCGGCACCATTGACCCCCACCAAACCCACGCGATCGCCAGGTTTCACTTCCCAATTGATATCATTGAGCACTTGGCCAGTCGAATAGATTTTGCTGATATGCTCTAATCGCAGCATCGAAACCTCCAAGGGCAGGGTAATAGTCAGGATTCAGGGGAATGAGTTAATGGACTTCTGGTTTGACCTCAAAATTGCAGGAAATAACCAAGATCCATCACTAGGGGTTTATAATTCTTAACCATTATATCCGCTTCAGTCCCCTGCTGAAGGCCATCTCTTAAATCCAGTTTATTTAGGGAAAAACCCAGTTGTCCCTTGATTTCCAAGATAAGTGTGTGGTTGAACACCCAACCCGTGTAAACTGATCTAACTGAAACGGGAATTAAGGGTCTCAAGCTTTTAGGCCGTTCTATCATCATCCGTTCTGACTATTATCTTCAACTCTAGCTATGGCGACATCCTCTAACTCAACTTCCTCCACCGTGTCAAGCGAATCGAGCAACCCCTTATGCACTACCACTCAAATTGCTCTATATCTTAAGGACTCTCCCCAAAGTCAGGCGTTATCTACATTCGTTGAAGTCAGTCGCATTCCCATGATGGGCGAATTTATTGAAATTGGAGGCAGGCTCTATCGCGTCTTTCTCGTTTGCCATCAACCTGACTCCCAAGAGGTTACTGCATCCGTAGGAGCAGTCAAAACCCCTTGGGAAGGTTGCCAAAGTTTAATTGAAACCCAAAATATATAGTGCCTGATGCTGGTAATGGGTAATCCGTAAACTGCTACAATCAGAGCTTCTAGAACTCTCAACGCTCAAACTCTCAATGAAGACAAACGGGTTAAAAACATGGATGAGTAATCTAGGGTTAGCAGCCGGAAGCTTACTCTTTGCCCTATTAATGGCTGAAGTGGGACTACGCATTGCCAATATTCCCCCTCAAGCAAAACCGGAACCCCAACCCCAAGCATCAAGCTCTCCAGAACCAACTCCCTCTCCTGTCGAACCCTCTCCCACTCCAGCGCCTTCACCTGCTCCAGCACAGGAGAATGTTTTGCCTTCCCAGAGAAATGCGCCCCCTAAACCTGCACCGGGAAGCCCGCAACCGAACTTTTTCCAAACGGATCAAGATTTGGGATGGACACATCAACCTGGGGTATCAGGATGGTGGACAGCGGAAGGAGAAGCTTATATTGAGATTAGCTCTGCTGGATTGCGCGATCGCGAACATCCGATCGAAAAACCCCCGAATACCTTCCGCATTGCCCTCTTGGGTGATTCCTTTTCCGAAGCGCTACAAGTCCCATTAGAACAAACCTATTGGTGGTTCATGCAACACGCCCTGGAAAATTGCCCAGCTTTCCAGGGAAAAACGGTAGATGTGATGAATTTTGGCGTAACCAACTATGGAACGGGACAACAGTTATTGCGTTTGCGTCGGGATGTGTGGCAGTACAACCCAGATATGATCCTTTTAGCTGTGTTTACAGGCAATGATGTCCCAGATAATTACAAACCCTTAGATGCTCGCAATCGTCCCTATTTTGTCTATAATAATCAGGGAGAGTTAGAGCCAGATATGTCGTTCCGTAATCCGGATAAAACTCTGCCTCCCTATAATTTATCTAGGGTAGATAGATTACCAGATTGGTTGGTGGATCGTTCTCGGATTTTGCAGTTGGTGCGTAAGGTAGAAAAGGATATGAAAAACCGAGAATTGGAAGCGCTGCGCCAGTATACTTATAATTATTTGTATCGGGAACCAGAAGATGAAACCTGGGAAAATGCTTGGCGAGTGACAGAGGATGTGATGGCGTTAATGTATCAGGAGGTGAAAGAGAAGAGTGCAGAATTTATGGTGGTGACGTTAAGTAATGAGGCGCAAGTTAACCCCGATCCAGCCTTTCGCGATGGGTTTGTAGCCAGTAATGGGATTACGGATTTATTTTATCCAGATAATCGGATTAAGACATTAGGCGATCGCCTGAATTTTCCAGTGGTGACTTTAGCGCCAACGCTACAAACCTACGCCGAAGAGAATCAGGTGTGCTTACATGGATTTGCCAATGCGGTAGAATGTGGGGGACATTGGAACGATCGCGGTCATGCGATCGCCGCTCAAGTGTTAACTCCCCAAGTGTGTCAATACCTCAGTGCAACCCTCGGAAAACAGGAAAACTGAATGCTCGGCGATCGCACCACTGCTTTTAATGATAACTGGGGCTATTTAAAAACCGAGTTTAACTGGCTCGATCGCGTTCTCCGTTTGGCAGTTGCTAAACGACAACGGGAAAGAAAAGCCATCGATCGGGTGTCCAAAACTCCAGGCGATCGCGCCAGTAGTGATTGGTGGAAAGGACTCGTTATTCTAGACGGAACAGTGGGACGAGATGAGATTGAGAAACTAGAGGTTTTTGCCCAGAAATCGGAGAGTTTAAACTATCAGCAACAATTAGAAGAAAAAATTCAGGCTAGTCAAGAGCAAGGAATTTTATTAGGGTTGCCGATGCTCTGCGATCGCGCTGCTTTAAGCCTATTTGAAAAACACCTGGTGTTAGCCAGTTTAGCACCAGAGGTTAATCATCGCTATTCCCGTCTCTATCAGTATTTGCAAGAGGATCAGCACAGTGGTTTACCCACAGTCGATCTGATTTTACGCTTATTTTGTCGAGGGGATAATCAATGGAGAGAGGCAAGAAGTTTGCTGACTTCTACCTCAATTTTAACTCAATTGGGTTTAGTACAATTTTTGCCTCTTGACTCAGAAATTTTTCTCAATCATAGGGTGAAGCTTACTCCAAAGTTAATTAACTATCTGTTAGCCGATCGCCCAGATGAGTCGAGTTTAGAGGATTTATTACACTCCACAAGAGAAGCACTGAAGATTAAATCCTATACTCCGAAAAAATCTTGGTCAGAGTTGATTGTGGCTTTGGATTTGCAGGAGACTCTTAAGTATATGGCTTACCGATATCGAGATCGTCAGGGGACAGAGATCGAGGGAATTCATCCAGGGCAAATTATGGTTTTCTCTGGAATTTCTGGAACCGGTAAAACGACAGCAACAGAAGCGATCGCTACTGAGGTTAACCAGAATATTACTGAAGTCGATCTTCAGCTTTTGCCCGATCCAATAACTGGATTATCCGATCTTAAGGTACTCAAGGCTCCCATTTTGCTGATTAAATCGGCTCATTTGTGGTTAAAAAGATGTAATCAAACACCAGTCTATCGATTTTTGCGCGATCGCCAGCAACACCAAAGCCTCACCATTTTAACCCTCGATCCTGCCTATCAAGGGTCTGTGGTGCTGCAAAAATGGCTCAGAGAAGGGATTGTGGAGCAGATTTTAGTGTTTCCTCTTCCTGAAGTAGGCGATCGCCTCAAGCTCTGGAAACAAGCCTTTCCTGCCCCTATTCGCGTCAGTCCATCCTTAGACTGGGAAGACGTAGCGCAGCGTTGGAAACTCACAGGGGGACAAATTCTGGCGATCGCCCATAAAGCCAGGATTTTCGCTACTCTTGAATCCCCAGAAACTTCCATCACCCAAGAACATTTACAACGCGCTGTTTCAATGCTCCCCCTCGTTCAAAACAAGAAATATCGATATCCATAGATCGTGACTATTCCAGATCGACTTCAAGCGCCAGATATGCAGAATATAAATTTAGCATCAGAATCCCTAATGAGAATTTAGTGTAAAAATTGGTTTTTCCTTCTACCCATTACCTAGATTGACGATTGACATCATTGATGAATACAGAGTTCGGCTAAACCTAGATACTCTATCCCCTCTGGAGTGACAGAAAAGCGACAGGGAAGAATTTCGACTCCTTTGGCGATCGCCTGACGTAACAGTTCCCCATAGACGCGATCGGCACACTCTCCAGGGGAAAACTGCTCGCAGTCCGCGCGATTAATGAAATAGAGCATCACCGCTCTTGCTTTTGGAGGAAGTTCCATTAACTCCCGTAAATGTTTTTGACCGCGATCGGTTACCGTATCAGGAAACAAGGCTACCTCATTTTTAGCCCAAGTGGTATTTTTCACTTCTACATAAATCGGCGGATCTCCAGTCAATAGAAAATCCACGCGACTGCGCCGATCTTTCCCATAAACGACCTCAGGTTTCAGGGTTTCATAGTCTTTTAATTGGGGAAAAATGCGCTGCTCTAGAGCTAATTTAATGACTCGATTGGGTAAACTGGTATTCACCCCTACCCAAATCGGTTCAGGAGTTTGCAGTTGAATCATTTCCCAAGTGTAAGCCAACTTACGCTTGGGATTGTCATGATAGGAAACTTGTACCGGAGCGCCAATTTCACAAACATCAGTCATAGGCCCTGTATTGGGACAATGGGCCGTAATTAACTCCCCAGATTCCAACTCAATATCAGCTAAAAACCGTTTATAGCGACGTTTGAGGATACCTGGAAATAGGAGAGGATAGTGATATAAAAAAGATGACATTGCCTGGAATTAACTACACTTATCCATTGCGGCGATCGTTACATCGATATAAGGAGATTCTACCCCGACTAAATCTGTCAAGATACGGGTAACAATATTAATCGCTTCTCCTTTAGCAATAAAGAGATTAACTGTTTCTATCCATTGCCGATCGTGGGAGGGCAAAATCATACCATAGGAAATACAAGTTAGCGGTTCATTGGGTAAAAGACTGTATTGAGAAGAAGTTAATCCTTGTCTTTCAGCTTCTCCAACTAAGAGAATACCATCACTGGCAAAGGCATCAATGGTTCCTCTCATAGCATCTCGAATCGCTTGTTGTCTGCCTTGATTTCCTGTATAAGATATTGGATCGGCTAGTTGATAGCGGCTTTCAATAAATTTGCGTGTCAGAGTATTATCTAAAACTCCAATGTCTAATCCTTCCAAAAATCCGGAAGGTTTGAATAAAATCCGAGTTTGAGGACGCATTAAAAAATAGGTTCCCGTAACGAAGAATTTGGTTGAAAATTCGGTTCCTTGGGGTGGAGTGGTGCTGATAGTATTCGGGCCACATTCTAGATGAACTCGTCCATCTCTGACACTGCGATATCGACCATTGGGGGAAGCTTCATTGAGGGTTGATTCAAGGGTTTGTAATTCAATAGATCGGTTGAATTGCTGTTCTAATTCCTCAGTAAAAGACTCCATCATCTCGATGCAAAGTCCTTCCCATTCTCCCGATTCTACATAGCCGAAAGGAACTGCATCTTTGCGAATGCCGACTTTTAAGGTTCCGGTGTTTTGAATTTCTTGCAGAATTTCTTGCGCTGGACTGGCTCCAGCAGTTGTTAACAGGATACCCAAGCTGGCGGCGATCGCGGTTATTTTTTTGAACATTACCGTTATATATTTTCGCAATAAGCTGACGAGTAAGAATATCCCCAAATCCTCTTTTTGTCAATTGCGCGACAATACTTGAGTAGAGAGGAGAGTCAACCGTACCCATGATGGAGAGTTTACCGCCTTAGCCGATCGCCAATCGCTCGCTAGAATGAACTCGTAATTATCATCATCGGGCAAAAGACTCACAACTCCATTACAATCGGGGTGAATCTGGTTGCCTATTCCCTATTCCCTAGTACGTAGCGATCGTCTATATGAGGTTATCTAATCATGAACGAAACTGATACACCGAAAGAATCTACCGTAGTAGAAGTGGAAGTTAGCCCCGAAACCAAAGCCATGGTGGAAGAAGATGAGGGTCTCAAAAATGCTACAGAAACCGTTAAAAATGAGACCATGGCGCTGATTGAAGCTATTAAAACCAGGGCCCAGTCAGAACTTCATAAAGCTGGAAATTATACCTTGGAAACCTATCTCAGTTCAGTCAAGAAAGCCAAAACTAGCCTAGAAGAAGAACACCTATTTGACCCCGATCGGATTGAAAATTCCCTCAAACTCCTACAAAAAGATGCAGAGAAAAATTGGGAAAATATTGTCCAACAAGCCCAAGAATTTGGCGATCGCCTCTCCGAAGCCGCTAAGGCAGCTTGGGAAATTTTAACGGCTCCCCGCAGTCAAAGCGACGCTGAATCCAAAGATCCTAAATAACATACTCCTAGCTCAGAGCATCTGAGAGATAACCTGCCGTGGCTTCCACCACGGCGATCGCATTTTCATACATCATCCGCGTTGGTCCCAAAACCCCCACACTCCCGACAGGAAGGGAACCACGAAAATAGGAAGAAGTCACTAGAGCGCAACTTTGCATCGGTTCCAAAGGATTTTCTGAGCCGATCCAAACCTGCACCCGACTACCTTTTTTTTCCTGATCGGGAACTTGAACAATGAGTGGCAATAATTGAGTGGGTTCTTCTTCGAGCAAATGAATTAAAGCTTGTACCTGATGCAGTTGGGAAAACTCCGGTTGTCGCAATAATTCTGCAACCCCACTCATCCAAATATCCGTATAAACAGAGGTCGCATGGTGCTGTTGAAACTGGTTCAAAACCTGGGTAAGCTGTTCTCCATAGCGTTCAAATTCACTATCTAATTCCGTCCAATCTAGATGCTCCAACTCCGTCAGTAACCATCCTTTCAAATTATGGTTAAGAAAATTGGAGAGAACTTGCAATTCCCTGGCTACTTGTTCTAGGGTTTGGCTTCCTTCTTCTTCTGTCTTGGGTAAGTCAATAAAAGTAGAATGGGTTTGGTACGTATCGGTAACCAAAATTAGCATAGCGCGATAATGCGACCCATCACTGGCGCGATCGCTATCCACCGCCACTAATTGCAAATGATGCAACCGAGCATTCTGCGCTTGGGGCATAGTAATCAGAGTAATATAACCGCTTAAACTCGATAAAATTTGGGCGGCTGATTTAAAGAGGGCTTCTAAACTCCATTGCCAATTGAGCTTTTCTTGTAGCAAGCTTTCCACCTGTTTCCCCGTCTTCATATTCGGGGTCATCAAATGGTCTACATACCAGCGATAGCCCGAATCAGAAGGCACTCGCCCGGCTGAAGTATGGGGTTGATAGAGTAGTCCCGATTTATCTAAATAACTTAAACAAGAGCGAATGGTAGCCGTGCTTACAGAAAAATTATATTCTTCAACCAAAACTTTTGAACCTACGGGTTCGGCTGTGGCAACATAATGATTGACTGTTGCTTGTAAGACGCGTTTATGGCGATCGCTCAGTTTAAATTCTAAGTGCATTTGAGTGTATATCAGAAATATTATGGAATCGATAACCGATGTGTGCTGAAAATAACCAGGACGCTCATCGGTGGGAATTTTGATCTATAAGTCATAAGATAGCAAGAATTTGTCCATCCATCTTCTAGGATAGGAATTAGGAGAATAGGGGGATAGCATAACCCTCTTCTGTCACTCTCCAGTTTCTCCTAGCATTAGAAATTTCTGGAGCCAAGGTATAATGGATGATATGGAGTTTTGCGATCGCTTGCTATACTTCCATCCAGGACAGTCCATGAGACAAGCTGCCAGAGTAAAGCAATGGTGAAACCCTCAATTCTTGACCCTGCCGCTAGTTACAGCTTTAGCCAGTATAGTACCCTACCCTTTGATACCGCCGATATTCTAGCTGAATTCGGGGTTGCTGTTGAGTCTACTTCTCTCCAACTCCCAGAGCAGCAACCCCTAGACCCCACCCCACTGACTGATGAATTGGCAGAAAATTTGGCGTTAGTCGATCCTACCTCAGAAATTGCTCGTCGAGAATCACTCATTTTCCCAGTGCTGAAAACCGTCTGCAAGTTTATCCAGTCACCCCTCAAGATTGAGTATTCGATCCGAGTCAGCGACCAACTCAAGGGAAATGTGGATTACTTCATTCCCACCCCTCAAAATCTCGTGATTATTGAAGCGAAAAATGCCGATCTTGGAAAAGGATTTACCCAACTTGCAGTAGAACTCATTGCCCTAGACCAGTGGATTGATGCCCCTGTAGACTATCTCTACGGAGCAGTTACAACAGGAGATACCTGGAAATTTGGTCTGTTTCATCGCCAGCAAAAGTTGATTCAAAAAGACATCAATACCTACGGTGTCCCCAATGACTTGGCTAAAGTTCTCGCCATCCTGTTTGGTATTACGCTCCAAACACCCAGTACAAATTGACTGCGATTTATGTCCTGTTAGTCGTATTCATTTCCTTTGGTGAAGCATAAAGAGGATCGTGGTGATAGGGCAAAGGAGCGCCCGAGGCTAAAGCATCAAGAATGACCGAGAAATCGACCCTCGGACGAAACCCCAGTTGTTTTTCTAATTTGGAAGCGTCATAAACGCGATCGATATGTGCTGGAAGAGTCCAACCCCTTTCGTCATATAATTTTTTCGCATTTGGAAAATAGTGTGCGATCGCACTGAGTGCATCTGAGATCAGTAATGGGGTATCCTCTCGACTAAATGGAGTCGGTGCAGACAGTATAAATGTTTCACATCCCTTTCCTTTTATCCGTTCGAGTGCCACAACATGAGCCGCCGCCGCATCCTCGACGGTCAACCTCCGATTCAGAAACTCGTTAGCCTTTAAATTTAGGCCACTTGGGAACCTCAGCGTGTCGTCTTCTTCCGGGAAGAAGCGCCCAGTACGCAGGATAGCAATATCAAGTCCATGATTGACGGCAAACAGTTGGCAGATCTGTTCGGCAGAAAACTTAGTGACACCGTAGATGTTGCGGGGTCGGATCGGCCCAAATTCTTCATCGAGCCAAAATGCTTGTTTTGCTCCACCTTTTATACCGGCTCGCACCTCAGATGAAATCATTAATGACGTAGTTGAGGTAAACACAAAGCGGTCATGTCCAGCCCTTACCGCTGCTTCAAGGAGATTTAGCGTACCCGATATGTTGACATCAACAAAGGCTTGTTTAGAGTAGCGAGCAATGTCAGGCTTGTGAAGCGCGGCACTGTGAATCACTGCTCCGATGTCATAATTAGAGAAAACCTGGTCAATTAATGAGCGATCGACAACACTACCGATGATCGTCGTGTAGTCGCCCTGAGCAATATCGAGTCCAACGACTTGGTAGCCTGCTTCGCCTAAGCGTGGAGCTAAAAAACGCCCCAGCCAGCCCGACGAGCCGGTTAGCAAGATAGTTTCGCAGGGACTTTGCTGATTGAGAGAGTCGTTTGGCATCATCAATACTCCATTTTAATCTGATGATTTTATAGCGCTGGGCTATAGTATTGACAAATATTGGAAAATGGCATGGATAGCTTGTTCGATGTCAAAGTTATAGCCAGAGGTAATCCCATTCTCCGACCCCATTCCCCATTCCCTAGCGCGCAGCGCTATACGATCGCCAAAAATCTCCCCCCAGCACTGAACCAGAGGGAGATGAACAAGACAATCAAGGATAAGAGCTAACTGGATTTAGACAAGGGGTTGATTATCGATCCGGCGTATTACGATTACAGAAGGTTTGGGAGGATCGTTCGGCCCTTTACCCGGCCAGTTAGACCCCAGAGGCACTACGCGCTTTTGCATGAACTCTTGGCCGTCAGTCGTCATCATAGAAAATTCACGGGTTTCGGATGCCATGTTTTTCCGCATTCCATAGCGTTCTCCAGGGTGTTGAATCGCCAGAAATAGGGTTCTGCGATCCTCCGTGAAGAAGGGGCCACAGGATTCGGTTTCCATGGGAGACAGGGCAAAGGGATAGGCTTCTCCTGCATGTTCGCCAGAGAGGGGCATATACCACATGGAGTTATTGCCGAAAATCCCCCGTAAATTGGATTGACTGATGAAGTTGCGTTGTTCATCGACCCGTCCACGAGGTACAGCTTTATTGTGTCTGGAGGTAGACATATCGGTAACCATCCAGAGATTGCCCATGGAATCAAAGTCCAGGTTATCGGGGTTAGAAAAGCCCATTCCGCCTTCGGTTGCTTCTCCACCCATGGCGAGATTGTCCCACCGGAAGGTCATGGCAGCGGGATCGTTGCTGGTTTCTTCGAGACGCACGATCCAGCCGTGTTCGTGGCTTTCCCCTTTACTGTTGGAGAAAACGGCTTTATGGGCCCCACCATCTCCACCGGGACTGCCGGAGGTGAAGGCGATGAAGAGTGCCCCATCTCCGGGACGGATCATGGTATCTTCGGGGCGAGCGGTACAGGTGGCTCCGGCAGCGTTGGCAGCAAAGTGAGCATCAATGAGGATGGCTCCTTGCACTTCTTCTGGGGTGTTGCCGTGGTAGAGGTCGCCCAGAGTCCGGAATTTTTGCTTGAAGACGGCGATCGCCCCATCCTGTTCGATTTTTTCAAATCCGCCTTGGGTGCGATCGCGCTTCGGCAGGGGAATCATCCCTCCATGATACTCGCTCGGTAGGTCAGGATTGACGGGAGTATCGGCTTTTAGGGGAATCCAAGACCCCGTTCCATCGCCATTAAATTTAGCTGCATAGAGCATTCCATCACTGAGCAGGCGCGAGTTGGATTTATCTTGGGGATTACGCACCCGTCCTGTACTGACAAACTTGTAAATATGACCGCCCCGGCGATCGCATCCTGAATAAACCACTAACGGCTTGCCCGCTTCGGCTCGAATACCTACCGCTTCATGGCGGAAGCGTCCTAGCCAAGTATGCTTAGTTCCATAATCATTACCATTGGCTGGATCGACTTCCACCATCCAACCATACTTATTACCGGCTAACCCAAAGGGGTTACCTTGACCCTCAAATTCATCTCGTTGAACGGGTTTTACCTTGGGATGCAAAGAGGTGCCATCAGCATAAACCCCTTCGGGGACAAAATTCTGGAAATTTTCTTCCGCGCTGAAGACCGTACCCCAAGGACTGGTTCCCCCGGCACAGTTGTTAAATGTACCGATAATTTTATCGTTCAGGGTATCAATATAACCCATGCCATTGGTCTTGCGGAAAATGGACACGGCGGGGCCAGTGGCTTGCAGATAGTTTCCATCCTCTAAGCCAGAGATGCCGGTAATCCGGCGGTCTTGGGGGGAATAGGTTCTCACCCATTGGCCATTCCGCTCCCGACGCAGAGAAATCACGCCAATGCCTTGATCGATCAAAGTTTCCTTAAAGAAATCATAGAATTCAGCTTTCAAAGCGCGATCGCTTAACTCAAAGGCATTGATTCCCTCACTTCCGGCTTTTTCTAGTGCAGGCAGCACTTTTGAGGGCAGAGATTTACCCATCACCATCGGATAGGTTTGCTCCCAGGTGGGAACACTGACGTATTCAAAGTTAATGGTTAAAAACCCTGTGTCTGGCCCGGTGGGGACAAAGGAGAGATAATCATTGTTATATCCAAACCGAGAATTGCCTAGTTTGTCTCCCCAAGCTCCTATTACATCATAAGTGTAGCCTTCGGGTAGCACCACATCATCAAGGACTTCATAGGTACGGTACAAAGATTTTTGTTGCTCTGGCGGTAGCCCTTGATAGGATAGGGGACAAGGGTATTTGACTGGATCGAACTTTAAGCCTAAAGCTTTAGATGAGGAGGCTGCGGTAGCTGAACTTCCAGTTATAGAAGCAGATCCGCCCTGTTGTCCCAAAGAACCACAGGCAACAGTTGTTGCAGTTGCTCCTAGGAATAATAAAAATTGTCTGCGTTGGAATGTCATCGTTAACGAGTTGAGTTGAGCGCTCAGTTTTTGACATTATGACTGTATCGATATTAGGTTAAGCTTTCGTTATTTCTAAGGAAATAACTCATTAATTTCAGTTGAGATTGAGCGATCGCTTGTGGCTAACGTTAGGGTACTTCACGCTAGGCAATAGGCAATAGGCAATCATAAAGGAGAATGAAAATTCCCAGCCTAAACCTTAGACAATTGACTGAGAGCCAATTGTCTGAGCTAAATTCTTCATTCACTAGCTATCGTCTGGAAGCTCTCTAACGCAATTGCTCTAAATCAGCCATAAATGCATCGAAGGCTTCTTGAGTTTTGCCTAAATAATTACCATCAGCCTCTAACTGATCTTTTAACTGTTGGGCAATTCCAATTAATCCTGCATCTTCTGACATATAAGCCCCTTTCATCTCAATCTCGCGCCAATATTCTTCTATCACACGAGTTCTCATTGTTTCATAGGTCTCAATTAGGGAAGCCTTGACTTTCTTTTGTTCGGCACTCAGATTTTCATATTCCAATTGACTAATTAATTCTGCTAATTCCGAAAGATGGCGGCGTACATTTTCCAAGCTCATAACAATGTCCCTTAATAAGATCGGAGAGTTTTGAGAGGTATCTTACCAGGTTCTTTGGAAGACCTCTGATACGTTACAAAGGTTAACACTATTTGCTCTCTTATCGCTCAATGATGAGATTCTCCAGATTAGGGGGAATCTTAGTGGCTTTAAGTAAGGGTTGTAGACCATCAAAGACGCGATCGCCAATAATCTCATGTCCATCAGCATTAGGATGTATGATATCATCTTGCCGGTATCGCTCATCCCTAAGTAAGCCCTTGAGGATCTGAGGAATCAAATAGGCTTGTGTCTCCTGGGCTAATTCCTCAAACATGCGATCGTAATTATCCCCCACTATGCCTACATTGATGCCTAAAATCACGGCGATCGCCCCCTGAGCTTGAATCTGGGTTATGATTTGGCGTAAATTCTCCTCCGTCTCTGTTTCGGGGATGCGTTGTAGATAATCATTCCCTGACAACTCCACCATGACTAACCAGGGATTTTCATCCAATACATCGGTTTGCAGACGCGCTAACCCCATGGCTGTTGTATCGCCTGCAACGCCTTGATTGAGAATCGCCACATTCAACCGACGACTTAAAACACTGGGAAAGGCTTGCTCTGGGTTTACTCCATAGCCAGAGGCAATGCTATCGCCTAAAACAATAATCTGTTCTCCTTGTCCGAGTTGCAAATTTTTGACCTGGTTTACTGAGGAACTGCAACCGATGACGAGTCCCCAGGTAGTAAATAACAGGACAAGAAAAACGAGCGATCGCTGAACTGTACGTTTTGCCAAGGGAAGTGGAATTAAACTGAGGATAAACGAAATCATGATGACAGGGAATCGATTAATCATCCCTATTTTAGCGATTTCCTGGAAGTTTAGCCTTTTGGCGATCGGCAACGAATGGGACTTTTTTAACCGCTATTTTTATTACATTGAGCTATCTTCTGAGTCAATGGATTAATAATGAATTTATAGATGTCATAAAGACTCGATAATTCCTTGAGAGGAAATCGTTGCACTTGCCACGCTCCATTCAACTCACAGCCTAGAGAATTCGGATAAAAACGCCCAGAAATCCATCCATCTTCTTCTTTTTCTGTCGTCGTCTCAATGCGTATAAATTTCCAAACCATTTCTGCCATATCATACAGTCGCGTTTCGGGATTATTCGGTTGAGGCTCGACGATAGCAATCCAACATTCAGGTTCCTCTACATCCGCCACATTGGGATCGTCACACCCCACCCAAATCCAGACAAAAGCCATATAAGGAATTTCTTGGGCGAAGTAATCATCAATGCAACGATCGCCGATTAAACGATCTGCATCAACATAAAAACGCCCTAACCAAAAGGGGAGACCTGTATCATAGGGTTGCTGACGACTCGATAAGGTATAATGATCTAATAACATATACTCGTCATCACAAACGGCAAATAGTTTATCTACAGAAAGAGGTAAAAGTTTTTTGCCATTGTTTCCTGATGAAAATCTTTTATCTAACAGTTGAAATAGGCTGCCGACTTGCTGATGATAAGCGAGCAAGACTTTGTAGCTTTGGGTCACTTGCTCTACGATTTCTTGACTCATCATAATTGGATTAGAAAAATTCACCGATAATAAAAGGCTGTAGAGTTACAGCCTTTTGAGTTCATTTATTCCGGGTTTTGGTGTATTTGACGTTGGGTTGATGACATCAAAGCTCGATTAATCGGAAAACCAGGAACAGGCATGACCTGATATTTTCGTTGGGCTTCGAGTTGTTTGAGTTCGGTATAATCAACCCAGTGGATGCAGTCTACGGGACAGGTTTCGATCGCCTCTTGAATCAGCTCTTCTGGGTCTCCATCTTGCTGGATTACTCGCGATCGCCCATACTTGTCTTCAATATAAAACGTATTTCGGGCTACATGGGCGCAATGTTTACACCCAATACAGGTTACCTCATCCACATAAACCCCTTTCTGGCGCAGGATTCCCCCCAATTCGGGTTCAAATCCTGTCCGGTCTGGTTCATCCCGCCACACACCACCTAATTCAGGTTCTAGTCCACTGCGTTCTAAATCCCGATCGTCAGTTGAAAGGGGATAAAAATCATCCATTATGCACTCCAACGTTGCAGCACTAAGCGAATTGAACCATCTTCATTTTTCTGCTGTTCTGCTACTTCAAACCCTTGTTTTGCAGTCTCTTGCACCACTGTATGATAGGCATAGCGCTGGGTGATTTTATTAATAAATCCTTGTACGGAAAGATTCTGCTGCCAGAATTGCATATCCGAAACTAATTGATAGGATTGGCCATTCCAACTAAAGCCAATATCGTAACCATTCTCTTGTTCGATTACTACTTCAGCGTCGTGAGTTTGTCCTTGATATCCGCGAACGGGACTCGGGCCAGATTTCCAATCAATCTCTAACTCACTTAAAGCAGTTTTCAGAGCCTCTAAATTGCGAATTTGAGTTTTAATTTGACTAAAGTGTGACATGGCAGGTTGTTTGGTGTAAAAATACAAAATACAGTTGACACAATCGTTACCATTGGCTGAACGTAGCCTGATTCGTGGTAACGTCCTGTTCCTGTTGCACTTGGGCAAAATACTCAGCCGTTGGTTCGACTTTGAGGACATGACCGAGTTGAGCTTCAATGGCTGCGGTCACTTCTGCACAGGACGATCCAACAATGCCAGTAACGGTTTCTTTTACCCGACCATCCGGGTAAATGATGAACTCTAGGGTTTCCATGTGAGTTTGTCCCTGATAAACCAAGCCGATGGTTCTTGCTTAAAGGCATGAACCGGACTTTTAGTTGCATCATAACGACGCAAATCGTAACAAAAATTATGACACACTTGAAGTGTGTTCTCAATTATTGGTCAGTGTGACGCAAGTTTCTCAAATCGTCAAGAATCCTAGGATATAAGGATTTGAGGGTTCACCGTCGAAGATATAAATCGTTATCATTTGTAATTATTTCTCATAAGGGCTATGGGCGAAGGAATCACGCACAATGGTTGATAATGGAGGATTAGTCTGGTTCAAAAAATTGGTGTAACGACAATGAACAACCAAAATATTGGGGTGATGCATGTTGGTGTTTTGGGCTTTGGTGGTTTGGGACAAGCTGCGGCTAAGGTTTTGGCTCCCAAAGGGGAAATGCGGTTAACGGCGGTGGCTGACCATAAGGGCTATGCTTATCATCCAGAAGGGTTAGATGGGGATGCTTGCGCTCAAGTGTATGGCGATCGCCATTCTGTGGGATATTTAGAGCCATGGGGAATCCTGAGCGAGAATAGCATTGCTGATTTGATCCAACAGGCTTCTGTGGTAGAGGGTTATTTTCTAGCGCTTCCCAATCTCCCCAACACTTTCATGGCAGATGTGGCTCGGCAGTTTATTGCCTCCGGTTGGCAAGGGGTGCTGGTGGATGCCCTCAAACGTACCAGTGCCGTAGAACAACTGCTAGAGTTACAAGATGAGTTGCAACAAGCTGGCATTACCTACATGACTGGATGTGGTGCAACTCCTGGTTTGCTTACTGCTGCTGCTGCCCTAGCTGCCCAAAGTTATGCTGAAATTCATTCGTGTAAAATTACCTTTGGGGTGGGTATTGCCAATTGGGAAGCTTATCGGGCGACTATTCGCGAAGATATTGCCCATATGCCCGGTTATGATGTGGAGAAAGCACGAGCGATGAGTGATGCCGAAGTCGAGGCACTCTTGGATAACACCAACGGTATTCTGGCTTTAGAAAACATGGAACATGCCGATGATATTATGCTGGAATTAGCTGGAATCTGCGATCGCTCCTGCGTATCCGTCGGTGGTATTGTCGATACCCGTAACCCCAAAAAACCCCTCAGTACTAACGTCCAAATCACTGGACGCACCTTTGAAGGCAAAATTTCCACCCATACCTTCACCTTAGGCGATGAAACCAGCATGGCGGCCAATGTTTGCGGGCCAGCTTTTGGCTATCTCAAAGCCGGAATTTCCTTCCATCGTCGCGGTATCCACGGACTCTTCACTGCGGCTGAAGTCATGCCCCAATTTGTCCGCTAGATGAGGATTTGCCTTTAGTGATGGCGATCGAGTAGAGTGTCTATAACCCTACTCGATTTTTCTCGATTAATTCCCATTGATATCATTCAGGTTTGCCAAGATCCAGAGATTTAATCTGCTCAGAAAACCAATTGGCAACGGTTATATTACTGGCTTCTTGTAAACGGACAAGGGTTTGTTCTAGAAGAGAGATGGGTAAACCCGATAAACCTTGGGAATCATCGCACTCTTTATATTGGTTATCGTCTTGTAGCTTGAAGGCAAAAACTCGCTGTCCTTTGACATCAATCACCCAATATTCAGGGATACCTAAAGAAGCATACAAGTGTTTTTTCTCATCTAAATCGCTTGATAAGGTGGTATCAGAAATTTCACCAACTAGATCGGGGACTCGCCAGCGATCTAAATCAATATAGCGTTTTTCTCTAGGATTCCAGGTGGGATAGTTGTCTCCAATATAGAGAACTAGATCGGGGGCAGCAGAACTTTGGTTCGTTTTTTCCAGTAAACAGCCACCGAAAGAGCTAAGGTTTTGATTTTGCTTTTGACTAAACCAGAATGCAAAAAGCATGGTGAATAAATCCCCAATGCTAGAGTGATTAATTCCTTCTGAACCCATTTCGACTAAGAGTTGATGTTGGTAGTAGTATAACTTTATTTTTTCGGGACAGTTGCGATCGCGCCAAGCCTCGTAATTTTCCCAACTAGAGGGTTGCCACAGTTGCAAGGGAAGTTCATTAGTGGGAGGATTACAGATGAGTGAAGTCATAGGATTCATGGTACTTGGGTTATGCCTGTAATTGTATGTCATGTTAGCGGATGGCTGACTTACCATACAAAATCAGCAAAGTTTTACCTGACTGCTTCTTGGGCGATCTCACAAATTGGAGCAAGGTTATGCAATCATCCAAAGTGTTACAAGTTGTGTTGTGTTTAGCTGGAGGGGTTGCGATCGCCTGCCGAGTTGTATGCCATGAATCAAATTGATCTTGGTGGCAGCGTTAACTTTCTCAGTGAAATTCGTGCCCCTGCGAGAGCTTTGTTCAGCAGTGGTATCCTCATGCTCATGGGTGCTTTTATCTCCCAGCTTACCTTTACATCAACTATCTTAGCTACCTTAGTTTATTTGTCTTATGGTCTTTCCAGATTGCTCGGTATGACAATTGACGGTATCCCAGTGGCTTCCTTAGTATGGTCAGATGGCATTGAAATTGTTCTTGGATTAGTGTGTCTATTTTGTCTGTGGTTCTACAGAACTCAATCCGATGCCAATTGACCGATACTGAGTGCGAATCCGAAAGCCTAAAAGACTCATCTATTAATAGGAACGTTAAAATAGGAATTGAAAATACTGGTACAGTAATATTATATTGAACCAGTAAATCGTCAATCACAAGATCGATGAACATCCCAGAGTAAAAACAATTAAGTCTACTAAAAAAACATATTTTTTCCCTGACATTGTAAGACCTTTTTGTATTATAATAGAGTTCTAGATGAAAACTTTTGCGTAAACAGAGATGGAACGACGGGCTGTAGAAAAACCATTAGATCCTCAAAGAAGAAAGGGGGACAAATACAACCTCTTAGTTCAGCCATTCTTGAAATGGGCAGGTGGGAAGAGACAACTCATGCCAGTCATCAAAAAGTATATTCCACAAAAGTACACTCAATACTATGAGCCGTTTGTTGGTGCAGGTGCAGTTTTGTTCTCACTTCAACCGGAAAAAACTGTAATTAATGATACCAACAAAGAACTCATGAATTGTTACAATGTAATTAAAGAACATCCTGATGAGTTGCTGGATCTTTGCCAGGAACATGAGAGAAATAACTCAAAAGATTATTACTATACATTACGCAGTCAAGATAGACATTCTACTTTCAAAAAATTATCGTCAGTCAAGCGAGCAGCACGACTCATATATTTAAATAAAACTTGTTTTAATGGATTGTTTCGTGTTAATAGCAAAGGTCAATTTAATGTCCCCTATGGAAACCCTATCAATCCGGTTATAGCAGATCGGAGTATTATCAAGGCAGTTAGTAACTTTCTAAATCAAAGATCGGTTAGAATCTGTGAAGGTGATTTTGAGGATTCAGTTTCAACCGCAAGGCAAGGAGACTTTGTTTATTTTGACCCCCCATACCATCCAATTTCTGACACATCATCCTTCACTGGGTATAGTGTTGATGGTTTTGGACAGAGGGAGCAGGAGAGAGTTAAGCAAGTATGCGATCGGTTATCAGACCTAGGTTGTAATGTATTAGTTAGCAATTCTAATGCTCCATTAATTCGTGAGTTATACAGCGATTCTCGATATGAAATCGTTGAAGTTAATGCTTTGCGGGCAATCAATGCAGTCAGCTCGAAAAGAGGAAAGATTCAAGAATTATTAATTTATAACAAATATGAGTGCAAAACCATCGACAAATGATAGTGCTTGGCAAGCACTATTTGAAAAACAGAAGATACTGGAAGAAATTGAAATAGATGGTTGTTTTTATATCTCATCTAAAATAATAAACCAGCAGCGAGAATCACGTCTGATGACAAAGTTCGATCATCAGGTTGAGCGTCCAAAACTTTTTCGAGATAATAACCTCTCTATACAACCTGTTTCTAGAGGTGGTTATGTTATTGGTCATTTTTCTAGCTACTTTTCACTTCCTGAAGATAGAACGTTGCCAGAAATTCAATATTTTGAGTTTCCATCACATATTGAAACTATTGTGCCTCAGCAGATCAGTTCTGAGTCATCGGCTATTCTCTGTGCATATTTGTCAGGGATGCTAACCGATATTTTGGAAGAAGAAACACTTTTTACCGTATTTGGTCGAATGTCTACAGGACAATTTGATTACGAAATTCATAATTCCAGGACTAGCCAAGGTCAAAACCTTAAAGTTAACAATGCTCAATGCGAAATAGATGGTGGATTTGAAGGAACCAGTAAGTTCGCAATAATTGAAGCCAAGTGTCAATCTGTAGATGATTTTATTATTCGACAGCTTTATTATCCTTATAGATTGTGGCAATCCAAAACGGGTAAAGAAGTAGTTCCTATTTTACTGTTATATTCTAACAATATTTTTACATTCTATGTTTTTGAATTCTGTGATTTATATCAATATAATTCGATTCATCTGAATTCGATTCATAGGTACTGTATTGGACAGTATGAGATTGATCTGTCAGAGATAAAACAGGTATTGAGTAAGATAGAATGCTTTGAAGATGAGAATATCGCGCCCTTTCCCCAAGCTGATAGATTTGTAAGGGTTATTGATTTGTTAGATAAGCTTTATATCCATGAAGATCCACTCACCAAGGATGAAATCACAACAGAGTATGCATTTAATGTGAGGCAAACAGACTACTATATATCAGCAGGTATTTATCTAGGACTCTTTAAGAGAGTCCTAGGAAGTTCGGGGTATATATTGACTGATAAGGGTAAAACAATTGTGAAGCTTGATCCTAAGACAAAGAATCTCGAATTAGTCAAAGCTATCTTATCTCACAAAGTCTTTAATATGGTTCTCAGCGAGTATTTGGCCAACTCAGAAAAACCGGATCGAGAAGAAATTGTTAAGATTATGAGTAACAATCTTGACAACCTTCGTCAAGCCACGATAGAAAGACGCGCACAAACCGTTGAGAAGTGGATAGACTGGATACTTCAACTTACATCTACTTAAGGTTCTCTGATGAAAAAGTATCTAGGATTACTATTCACATTAATTGTTACCGGATTCTCGTCGAGTGCCGCACTGGCGACTCCGGAACCGGATCGAACCGTCTCCTGCGATGTATTGGTAGTGGGTGGGGGATTGGCAGGAACGGCGACTGCTTATGAGGCGCTGCTCGGAGGTAAAACGGTTTGTTTGACGGAGTTGACGGACTGGGTAGGCGGTCAAATTTCTTCCCAGGGAACTTCGGCTTTGGATGAGAGAACGACGCAGAGAGCGCAATTGTTTTATTCTCGCGGCTATTTGGAGTTGCGCGATCGCATCTTCCAAACCTATGGCAAGCTAAATCCAGGTGAGTGTTGGGTGAGTGTCTCCTGTTTTCTGCCCAAAGATGGTCATCTGATCTTGATGGAGATGCTGGAAACTGCGGCAAAACAAGGGAAAGGGACGCTGCACTGGTATCCGAATACGGTGGTGAAAGACCTGGATCATAATGCGAATCGCACGCTGATTGAAGGGGCGATCGCCATTCAACACCAAGCCGCACCAGGCGCACCTCCCCTAAATACCCGCTTTCTCTCCCAAACCCTAGAAGATGCTTACACCTACGACAATTCCGAATATCTAACTAAAAGTATTATCCGCTTCATTGCACCTCAGGATAAACCCTGGTATGTCATCGATGGGACGGAAACCGGGGAATTAATTGGACTCACGAATATTCCTCACCGTTTGGGGATCGATCCGCGATCGCCCCTAGAACCCTCTTCCTCCAGTGAAACCGGCAATCCCTACTGTACCCAAGGCTTTACCTACACCTTCGCCATGGAAACCATGGACGAACCCCAACCCCAGGTGATGCCAGACTTTTATCCCCAATATGCCCCCTACTATAGCTACGAATTAGAGCGCCTAGCCAGTTTCGATCTGGTATTCACCTATCGCCGGATCTGGAGTCCAACCACAGGAGAAGCCACGAAATTTAGAGGCATTGGTTTTACAAAACCCACCCCTGGGGATATCGGGATGCAAAACTGGACATGGGGCAATGATTACCGTCCAGGGACTTCAATCGATAACTTTATTTATACCCCGAACCAACTGCAAGCCACCGGTCAATTGGAGCCTGGAGGATGGAGGGGAGGACTGCGCGTTGATGCCTTACGCAAAGCCGAAGAACATGCCTTGGGATTTTATTACTGGTTGGTTGCGGGAACCACGGATTCCCAATTGGGAGATGGATTTAAAGAACTCCATCCCAATTATCGCTTTTTATCTGGGTTAGACTCCCCCATGGGAACCGCTCACGGACTGTCGAAATATCCCTATATGCGTGAAGGACGACGGATTATTGGTCGTCCCAGTTGGGCCCATCCTGATGGGTTTACCATCTGGGAAATCGATATTTCGCGCCAGGGATATACCGATGAATATTATAGCCAAGCCTTACCTCTAGAGGAATACAGAGCCTTTCGAGCGGCGATCGCCGGATTAGAGGCGATCGAGGTTCTGCAATCTGATTCTCTACCCAACCCTCCCCAACGTCGCACCCGCTCCACCATCTTTCCAGATTCTGTTGGCATTGGTCACTATGCGATCGACTTTCACCCCTGCATGACACAAAGTCCTCCGGAAAAACCCGGTAACACCGAGCGCGAAGGAGAACGTCAAGGCGCAGGGACGGCTTACCCCTTCCAAATTCCCCTGCGAGCCATGATTCCCCAACAATTGAATAACCTGTTAATTGCTGGTAAAAGTATCGCCGCCAGCCATATTGCGGCGGCTGCTTATCGGGTGCATTCCTTTGAATGGTCAGTTGGTGCAGCCGCCGGGAATACGGTCGTTTTTGCCCTCGAAAACGATCTGATGCCTTATGAATTGGTCGATAATTTGCCCGCACCAGAACCCCAATTAGAAGTCCTGCAACGACGGTTAGTGAATCAAGGGAATCCGATCGCTTTTCCCAATACCTCCATTCTCAATGAAAATTGGGACAGTTGGCAGTAAATCTCGCAAGATAATCTCGATCTCCTACTGTAGAGGCGAGTATTCCTGTATAACGGGGCATCAGAGGCGATTCTTAGCCCAGTTGAACGGATTCATACATCATGGGGGCGAAAAATCTTTCGCCCCTACTCTGCTTCACTAGGGGGTTGATAACGGATGCTTTCACCTTCAATATCTTGAGCAGGAGTTGGGGCATATAAAACCGTTTCAGTGCCTTCATCATCATATTGCTCTCCATCGCCATCCGGAATTTGATCGGGCATATAGGCAGCCGTGAGCAGATGCTCGATCCCTTCCGGAGCCTCGATATCTTCAATTGTTGATTGGTCTGACCGATTGAAATACGATCCCGATTCAAAAGCTACGGTTTCGTCTTCAGCAATTTCAATCGAGGGTAAGAAATCCGAATCAGAGGCCATTTGGGGCAGATTGGAGTTGTGTTCGTTTTCTGTCCAACTGGCTTCTTGGTAGGCACAATATTGTTCCCAGGTCCAAAAGACTCCTTGGGATTGAATAAAATTATGATGTTGGGGATCGATGAGTGCCTGATAGAGACAAGCGTTGCTAAAGTTGGTTTCTTCTAAAACCGTGCCTTGTAATTTGGCTCCAGTTAGGTTAGCCATGCTCAGATTAGCTCTTGATAGGTCAGCGTTGGATAGGTCAGCACCGGATAAGTCAGCACCAGATAAATTGGCTTCTTGGAGTTGGGAGCCACTCAGATTGGCTCCTTGGAGGTTTGCACCCTGGAGATTGGTGTTTTGCAGGTGACTTTTGGGCAAGATAGCATGTTGTAAGTTGACCCCAGGAAGCTGAAGGTGATGGAAGTCTCGCCCCAGACGTTGCCAAAAGGTGAGGGGGGACAAGATCGATGCTCGGCCAGCTAAAGTGAGGAGTTGATTGGGGTTATAAGGGAGCCAACGGCCCAGGGTTGTGGCCCCTATTTGCCGGTTGAGATCGATGACTATGGACGGTTCACTGAGGGTAAGGCGATCGGGGATACCACAGGGATAGAAGGAAGTAGAAGTGGCACGAGCAAAGACAGCGATCAGAAGAAGGAGATTGATGCCGAGGATAGCATCCACTTGCAGGATATTGATGGGGTTTCCGAGGGAGTGGAAGCGATCGTGAGCTTGTTTGGGGATGGGGGTGTTAATCCATTGGGCTTGGCAGTAACTAGCCCAGAACCGATCTAGGCGATCGCACAGAGTACTTAAATTGAAAGACTGGGGATAATTGTTTTGCTCTCGTTGCAGTCGCTCTAGGAGTAGGTCTTCACTGTTGTAAGGGAGCAGGCCAAATCCGAGCAGAGGATAGAGGATTTGGGCAATGGCGTGCAGGTCA
Organism: Roseofilum sp. SBFL; assembly: GCF_017746885.1. Lineage (NCBI taxonomy): Bacteria > Bacillati > Cyanobacteriota > Cyanophyceae > Desertifilales > Desertifilaceae > Roseofilum > Roseofilum sp. SBFL. Next base: position 70,831 of record NZ_JAGHZH010000186.1, read on the forward strand.
AGCTCTTGACTGGGATCGAGGAGAGGTTGGAGCTGTTTGGCGATCGCCTCAATGGCTAAGTATTCACCGAAACTACGATGGGTAAATTGATATTCAATGGTTTGCCGGTGGGGTTTTGGGGTCTCCTGAAATAAAAAGGAGGGTAAATCTAAGGGTTCAGATTCGGCAAGGTTCAGTTTAGCTTTCAGGTGAGTGCTGTTGAGGGTCTGTTGTCCACTTTGGAGTAAAATTAGAGCAGCATTTTGGCACAGGATACGCAGGTTGAAGGGAGAGCGACCTTTGAGAAAACGGGATATGGTTTCTTGCGATCGTCCCGCATGGCCTAAACCGATGCGAATCAATTTTTGGGTCTGTCTCCCCCGCAATCGTCTGGAGGTAATTTCGCCTAGCAACCAGGTCATCATGCGATCGTAGATTTCCAGTTTTATCCCTGGAAACGGAATATCAATTAAATCTTTCTCGAAAAAACCATCCCGCTGCAAAACACCCAATAGATACAACATTAAGGGTTGGCGCACCATAGCGGCTAATTCTTTAGCTGCGGTTTTATTACTGAATAATCCAGCTTGTTTGAGAAAATCAAAATAGGATTTAGCAATTTCACGACTTTGCAACTTTGACCAATTCTTAAACCATTCTTGCACAGATTCTAAATCCATCGGCTCGATCTGAAATCGGGAGATCTTCAAGGGGAATCGAGTTTTTAATACCCCATCGAGGAACGCCACATCCGCTTCTAGTTTCTGAGTTCCCATCCTTTGAATTTTTTGCTCTAAAGCCAAACGGGAACGAAAATCAGACCGACTGGTTAAAACAATTTTATGCCGAGGCCAGCCCCTCGGATCGCGGTGTTTGTGTTGAAATTGAGCAATTTGTTCGAGTAATTTCTGATAAGGGTCATCTCCCACACACCTATAGGGCATAGAATCCAAACTATCCAAAATGAGGACGCAAGGGGGAAATCCTGGTTTTAACCAACCATCATTACGGGTGAATTCTGCTTTCTTAAATGCAGAATCCAAAGTTTCTTCTAGGGAGTTGCCCAAGTGAACTGAACCGAGGGAAATGACAATCGGCATCCATTCAGGATAGGTGTTTTTAGCAATTTCCGCCGCCCACCATTGACAAAAGCGAGTTTTCCCTAAACCAGAGGGGCCCTCAATCAGGGATAAACTATAGGTATCGGTAAGCTGTTGATTCGCCCAATTGAGTAAGGAAATACTGTTTTCAGATTCTGGAAGATTGGTGGGTAATCCTTTGGGAATGACATATAATTGAGACCAAGAAAATGATTCTTCAAAACAGGGGAAAGCCAGATTGATTTGTAGATCGGCACGATAGAATTCCCGTGGCAAATCAATGATTGCTCTTGCCCCTGGAGAAGCCACTTCTAAAAGTTCATAATCTCCCACTCCAGCTCCATAAAATCCCTGACTAGAATCGCCAATACGGACAAATTTTTGCAGTTGAGGTAAATAAATATGATATTGGGCAACGGTTTTGAGTAATTGTCCGAATAAGCCTTGATGGAGCCGTTGCACTAATAATTGGCTCTCCCGATCTTCAGCACCATTAGCTACTAACCAAGCTTGAATGACTTGATGAATGTGACCAATAATGGGGGCACGATCTAAATCAGAGAGAATTTTTTCGGTTTCTAAATCGGTGAGCCGTTTACGGTGAATAATTTCGAGTTGGGAAACCCAAGGGGTTTGCTCAGTTTCTGTGGATGAAGAAGGGGGGAATTGAGCGATCCAACTGCGATTTAACCAAGGTTTACACAGGGTTTCTTCTTGAATCAATAGGTTGTCTAAACCATCAAGATAGGCAATTTCCAGGGCTAACCAAGTGCTATGATTGCGAGGCATTGGTTTATACTGGCTTTCGATGTGGATCATGGCACCCGTCAGTTGGCTTAAGGGGTGAAGATGCGATCGCCCAATGGAAAGAGGTCTTGCCAGAAATTCCGCCAGAATATTGGTGTGGAAACCGGTTAACTGCTGCTCATGTAGGGCTTGCACCAGTCGAAACGCCACACCGGCTAAATCAGCTTGGCTTAACTGATGAAGGTTAATTGTAATGGGCGCATCATCAACTCGATCGGGTGTAGAGGTAGATTTAAAAAGCGATAGGCTTGGCTGAATCGAGCCAAGGCTAAGATGGGATGCTTGAAGCCAATCATAAATCTTGAAGTTCATTCTACAGGTTGTGGATCGCGAATAGTCTGACGGCTAGTTTTAGAAAGGACAAGAAACAAGGCGTTTATTCTGGTTACCTCCCCCACGTTAACAATCGAAAGATCCCAATGACATCGGGGGAGGCTCCTGAATTGAGGGATTGACTTCCGAATAGGGGAACTTGAGAACAATTACCAACGGAAGCTAAGGTCGATCGGGGTGTTCGCCTTAACCGTTATCTTATGACTTAAACTATACAGAACGAAGGTTAGAGGACACAAGAGTGAGTGTGGCATAGGCTCTTTCAAGGATTTTAAAGACCAAAACCCATTACACTAAACAACGGTTAAACTCTAGAACAAGACCAGATATCCTAGGCTACTCTGGTTAGTCTATACCTAATATTTGGCGATCGCCCTGGACTCGATCCGGATTTCCCCCTGTGAATGCGGATTGGCCTCTTTTCTAAACGATTGAAACCCAGTTTAATGACTTAAATTACATCTGCGTCTTCTTTATTAAGTACATTCGTTATCCCGTTTCTCCCAAAGTCTATGAAAGAAGTTTCAACCGCCATTAACTCCCCCCAAGAGACTCCATCGAGTCCCTCAACCCAAAATACAACCCTTAATGCCATGGGTCTATCCCTATTATGGCTGATTATTATCCTCATGTTTGGCACGGCGGGGTTTGTGGCCACTTGGCTGTTAACTCGTGTGCCACCCACTCCAGATTGTAAAGAATTGTCACCATTAGCGGCTGATGGCGAGCAGCTCTATTGTGTAGAACAACAAGCTCTGTCTGGCACACTAGAGGATCTAGAATCGGCGATCGCTTTTGTGGATCAATGGGATTCTAACCATTCTCTCTATGCTGAAAGTCAGCGTTTGATGAGCAATTGGTCTAACGCAATTTTAGAGTTTGCCCGTCGGGAAATACAGGCGGGTAATCTGGAAAAAGCGATCGAGATGGCCAGTAAAGTCCCGGAGAGTAGCCCCTTATATGCTGAGGCTCAAACAAAAATTGAGTTATGGCAAGCTGACTGGGATACCGGTCAGGAAATTTATCAGAAAGCACTTGAGGCCATAGAAAATCAAAATTGGACTCTGGCTTATCAGCAGTTGTCTCGGTTGGGCAAACTCAAAGATCCCTTCTGGAATCAAGAACGATTTGTGGAAGTGACTCAGTTAATTGCTACAGAAAAACAATACCAGAAACAGCTTAAGGATGCTCGCGCTTGGGCCAGCTATGGTACGGTTGAGGACTTGGTGGAAGCCATGGAGCGAGTGAATAAGATTCCGGCTGATAGCTTGGCTCGCCAAATGGCACTTAAGGAAATCGCAACTTGGAGTCGCGAACTTTTGGAAAAGGCAGAAGAGCGCTTAGAGGAGGACGATCTCGAAGGGGCGATCGCCATTGCCGAACGTATTCCCAGTTATTCCCCTCGCTATGCGGAAGCTCAAGATTTTATTCTCTTAGGAGAAGCGATCGATACGGTTCAAGAGGATAATTTAGGGGCATTTTTAGCAGCTCAAACTCAAGCCGCTCAAATTAAACCCGATCGCCCCCTCTATGAAGAAGCTCAAGGCAAAATTGACCAGTGGCAAGAGCAAGTCCAAGATGAAGTGCAAATTCAATTTGCTACTCTAATTGCCAGTGTTGGCCAACCCGTTGCCCTGAAACAAGCAGAAAATTTTGCTCAAATGGTCTCCGTTGACCGCCCTCGGCGCATTCAAGCCCAGACTAAAGTAGCCCATTGGCGCAAGGAAGTAGAGCGCTTAGAGGCTCGACCCGTTTTAGCCATGGCTCGGCAGGTGGCAGCAGGAGAAACCTTGGAAGATTTTGCACAAGCCAGAACCTTAGCGGCTGAGATTGAGCGAGGTCATCCCCTACGCATTGAGGCTCAAACCTTAATTGCTGAATGGAATAAGCGGATTGAAATTATTGAGGATCGGCCGATTCTGGATCGGGCGAAATCGTTGGCTAAGGCAGGAGATTTGTGGGAAGCCATTGAGATGGCGGAAAAAATCACCTCAGATCGTGCGTTATATGGTCAAGCCCAAGATATTATTTATGAGTGGGAGGTAGAAATTCAAACGGCTCAGGATGATGCGGATCTCAGGGATGCTGAATATTTAGCGTCTTTAGGTCGCTACAGTGAAGCCATTGGCGCAGCGTCCCGTATCGGTTGGGGTAGACCGCTGTATTATGAGGCTCAAGATGCGATCGCCCGCTGGCAAGCGACACTGGATTCTCTCTATACTCCTCCAGCTCCCGTTTATCAAGAGCCGGTTTATCAAGAACCGGTCTATCAAGAACCGGTCTATCAAGAGCCGGTTTACCAAGAACCGGTTTATCAAGAACCGGTTTATCAGCCACCCGTTTACCAAGAGCCAGTCTATCAAGAACCAGAACCCGTTTATGAATCGGCTCCTGAACCTTTGGATTATAGTCCTGAGCCACAGTTTTAAGGAGGGGTTGAGCAAAGTGTTGGTTTTCCCCTGAGCTGGTCAACCTCTCACTTGTCTCTTAAATCAAATATCCCATGAGCAATTCTCAACCTTCTTCCATTTCCCTGTTATTAATCGTTCCCAGTCGGATCTTTCGGCTGGGACTTCAGGTGGCCTTGAAATCGTATCCTGAGATTACGGTGATGGCTGAAGTAGAAACTCCGAATGAAGCCTTAACCTATCTGCAAGCCCAACGGTTATCGATGAGCGATCGCCCTGGGGTGGGGATTATTGCGATCGATACTGCCCTAGAAACCTCCCTAACTCAGAATGCTCTCCTGCGGTTTTGTCAAACGCTGAAAACGAGTTATCCCCACTATCGGCTGGTTTTGTTGACCGATCCAGGGACAGTCAGTTGGCAAAGGACACGAGCGGTGGGTGTTGATGGCTATTGTCCCAAAACAGCAGATCGGAGCCAGTTGGTAGCGATGCTCAAACAGGTGGCGATGGGAGAATCCTATCAGGTGAGTGTCGATCCATCTTCATCGAAGGGCGATCGCCCGTCCTGGTGGACTCGGGTAAAACATCGGTGGTATCTCTGGGGCATCAAAACAATCTCAGATGTAGAAGCAAAGTTAAAAGCACAACTCAATCAACCGGGTTTATCGGTATTAGAACGGATCGTGATTCGCGGACGGCTGCGGGAACTATTCACTGCTCGATGGTGCATTCATTGGTTGTTAGCGCCCCGCTTAGAAGCGGTAGAATTTCAGGAAACGACAGACAATAATGGCGATCGCCCCAATTCTGGAATCTATCCAAATCAATCCCTCGTTCCTGCTCAGTCCTCCAGCTTAGATCCAGAATGGAGTGACTCCTTAATCCCTATTTCCCCCCGTCAGCAAGTCTTAGAAACGACGGCAACTCATCTGCAATTCCAGCTCAATAATTTAACGCATACGCCCCTAGAGCTAGACATCTTAAAACCGCAAAAACGGCAAGAACTCTTGCAAGTCATTTTAGAAGAATGGGAAGTTCTGCTCGAAGATTTAAGGTTTTCCCAGATTCAAGGCGATCGATTGCTCTCCAAAAAACTAGATTTCCTGCGTGATTTATGGTCAGCGGTTGTGACTCAGTTTTTTGGCAAATATTCACGAATTATAGTCAAAGGGGCAGAAGTGGAAATTGTCCCGATTTTATTACAAGATATTGACCGAATTCAAGCAGAGTATTTAGAAAAAGTTCCGTTATTTGTAGACTTGCTGAATTATTTGGTCTATGAAATCCCTTTAATGATTGACAATCGCTTGTATGCGGCAGGTACACCAGAAGCACAAAAGCGAGCGGAAATGTTAACCCAAAATCTGATTGTTCAGCTCGGGAACAGTGTGGTTAATCCTCTTTTAAATCATTTTGCAGATGTCGTAGCAGTCAAGCAGATCTTTTACGATCAGGAGCTAATCACCAGCCGCAAGATTGAACGATTTCGGAATGATTTATCCTGGAAATCGCGGCAACAACAGTGGTTTGGCGAACCGAAAGCAATTTTTGAAAGTCAGTATTCCTTATTGGTTTTAGAGGCACGAGGGATTCAGAAAGTCTGCATTTATGCCCCCAGACGGGAAGAATTAGACCAGTTAAACGGGTGGTCTTTAGGGGTAACCCTAATCCTCGAAGGTCGCGACGCGATCGCCCCCCGACTGCAAGCGTTAGTTGGCTCAGTCGGTCAAGTTTTAATCTATATCTTAACCCATATTATTGGTAGAGGTATCGGTTTAGTTGCGCGGGGAGTGCTGCAAGGAATTGGTAACTCTTGGTCAGACAGTCGGTTAAGTGGCAATGGCGATCGGCCGAAGTAGGGGAATGGGAAGACATAAAAATATGGAGACAAACTATTACCCATTACTCAAATATTTGCAGGGCTAAATCAAAGGGATATTCTGTCAATCGAGTGAGCAAAATGTCGTGAACTAAATCAACAAATTCACGATCTAGATGGGCTTCCGGTTTGATCAGTTTACTTGCAGGATAACGTTCGGGGGCTACATTCACTTCTTCTGTAAACCCAGTTTCTAGACCTTGATTTTGATGCCAAGTTAAGCATTTTCCTCTGAAGGTCAACTGAAACCAAATCAGTTCTTGATCTTGAATATCAAAAAAGACATCAAAATAAGGCTCTTCTCCCTGATACCAAAAGCGTAGAATCCCCTGATGTTCGTCAAATTTTAACAAGTTCTGGCGAATGGGTCTTAAAGAGGCTCCCAGCTTCTGAATATGATCGCGAGTCATGGTTAACATAAGAATAGGAAAAAAGAAAATGATAAACAATGAAAACAGGAATTAAGAGAACTTAGGGAACGGGACTTAACTTTCTCGGAGAATAGACCGAAAGTATGGTAGCCTTTGTTTGATCCTATAGTTCTTTATCCATTGAGTGTGTTGGGAATCCGTAATAAAATGCTATTGAATTTAATCGATCGATGGAAACAGACGTTTGTGAGTGGATGTTTGTTGCTGATGGTACTCTGTGTAACTTGGCTCTTGGGTTTGGGCACACCACAGGCGATCGCTGGCATGAATGCAGACACTTTTGATGGTAACATTTTTGCCCTTTATGGTGGCAATGGTTCCCTGGTTCCCCCTAGAGTTGCCTTTGCAGATTCCCTAAAACAAGATCGAGCGACCTTATTAATCTTCTATCTTGATGATAGCCGAGATTGCAAGCAGTATGCGTCGGTTGTCTCTCAGCTTCAAGCTTATTATGGGCGAATTGTTGATTTTGTGCCTTTAAGTGTGGATCAAATTATCTTTGATGCGAGTACAGACCCCACCCAACCAGCCTACTACTATAAGGGCAAAGTGCCCCAAACTATCCTCTTCGATCGCCAAGGTAACCGGGTTTTTGAAGAAACGGGTAATATCGCCTTTGAACAGGTTGATGATGCTCTGCGGGACTTATTTGATTTTCCCCCTAGAGAGAATACCCAACCTCGCGTTCCCAAAGCGGTGAATGAGCTGAATACGGAATTAGCACCGAATTAATTGTAATTAATCTCCTCTTGGAGCGGCTTCAGGATGAGGATTCTGATGTGCGTCGCTCGGCTGCCTCTGCCTTGGGCGAGTTTGGGAAACAATCTCGCGATCTAATTCCACGCCTTGTGCAATGGATCTCCGAGCATCAAGATTCAGAATATGTGGGTCGAGGCATTGATGTGCTGTGGGATTCAGTGGCAGAAGGTTAAGAATAGGGAATGGGGAATGGGACGTTGCAATGACCACTGTTTAACTAAACTTAGAATTATGCCAAACCCGCTTTGCTGTTCCCTGTTTCCCCTATTCACCCATTCCAGGACAACAGAGCGCTAGACTAAGGTCAACGAGTTCGTAAAGTCAACGCTGGCAAATGCCGTTGCACCAACGGCCAACCCTTGACCGGAAAGGCTACCACCGACAAAGACGCTACTGGTGACCGAAACATTACCGGTAATGTTGACCTGAATATTGGCAGTGCTAAAGGTCAACTGGGCTGGAGATACCCCATTTACCACACCTAAGACGGAGGTTACGCCATTATTGGTGACTTGGATAATCGTATTGCCATTTTCCACAGTCAACGTGAGATCATTGGGAGTAATGCCACCAGTTAGACCAATGGTATCGCTAGGACGATAGTCTAGAATTACATCTGCGGCGGCGACTGTTGCTGCTGCGGTGCTGGTACGGAGGACAAACACATCATTACCCGCACCACCGATGAGAGTATCGGTACCGAAGTCACCACTGATAACATCATCGCCAGCGCCACCATTGATCAGGTCATTGCCTTGACCGCCAAAGATGCCATCATTATCCGCACCGCCATCCAGGGTATCATCAGCTTCACCGCCAGTGAGTTGGTCTTGACCAGCATCTCCATTGACGATATCATTGCCGCGATCGCCACTTCCTCGGTCGTTTCCATCACCACAGTTCACTTGGTCGTTGCCTTGACCGCCATTACAGGTATCGTTACCCGTACCGCCATTGACCGTATCATCGCCAAGATTACCATTGGTATTATCATCACCCGCGCCAGCATTAATTTGGTCGTTGCCCTCTAAACCAAAGATGATATTACTAGAGGCTGTACCGGAGAAGATGTCATTACCAACAGTCGCTTGAAATGCTCCAGCCACTTCCACCACAATATTGACTGAAGGGGTTGGTGTGGCCCTGGGTGAGGGACTGGGTGTGCTGGGTGGGGCAGTTGGATCGACAACCGGACTCGGACTCGGACTTGGAGGTGGTGCTGGCGCTGGAGTTGGGGCAATTTCATAAAGCGTTGTCGTGCCGCTGAATTCATTCCCTACTGCCAGTAAAGGATTACCATTCGGGCTATCCGCAGCAGGGATAAACGCCAATCCTTCGGGAGCGATATCTATGCCGTTGGGATTAATGTATTGAACAAAACTCGGCGCAGTGGGGTTACTTACGTCGTAGACCATAATGCCGCCGATGCGCTCTAAGCCAATAAAAGCATAAGAGATACCATCAACTACGCCTGTCGCGATCGCCTCTGGTTCTGCACCTTTATTGTCGCTGCGACCGTCAAAACTCGTCTCGATATTACCATTCTCTAGCTCGGTTCCAGAGTTAAAAAGGGCGGGAACCTGCTCGGAGGTAATGCGCCCGAAGTCATCGCCACTGTCATAAACCCTAGTGCCAGATTGGTTCAAAATGGAGAACGATCTCGCTCCGTAGGCAAACAAGCGATCGTAGTCTCCATCACCATCGGTATCCCCATCAATACTGGAAACTTGTAAGCGTCCGATCTGTTCATCTTCCTGGAGTTCTGCGGCATTGGGAAATGCTGTGGGATCTAAGGTTAAGTCTTTAATCCTTTCATCTTCATCGCGAGCATCTCCTTCATTGGCTATCACATAATAGGTTTGGCCATTGGCTTCAAAAGCAGCGATCGAATCCGGCATAAACATCCCGAACACCGGCCAGTTTTGCAGATTAATTGCATCATCGCGATCGCTCGCATCTAAACGATTGCCCGAAAGACTGTGGTCTTTCAAACCCAAGGGTATAATTTCTTGGACGGTAGCCGTGCTGATATTAACTTGTGCGATCGCATTATTTTCCTGGAGCGTCACAAAAGCCGTACTTCCATCTGGCGAAACCGCAATATACTCCGGCTCCACATCTTCAGCAACTGTTTTATTCGGGAAGATACGCACCCCTTCGGCTCGCAGGTCATCTTCCTGGCCATTGAAAGACGTAAAATCTGCGGTTGCTACCGTCGCATTAGCCACCCCGCTGGAGAGATCGATAATACTGATAGAACCTTCTGGATCTGTATTCCCCGGCTCCCCTTCATTAGCAACTAGCACTTTCTGCCCATCTGGAGTGAAAGTAACCATATCTGGCAATACACCAACGGTGACTGAATTGAGAAAATTGCCATTAGGGTCAAAAAAAGCAACCGCCCCTGGGGTTACTGCATCCGCATTTTCCACCGCCACAGCTACCACCCCATTGGCCACCGCAACGCTATTGGCTCCTGCACCTATCGTGTTGACATTGATCGTTGACGTTAGAGTTGGGTTAGTCGGATCGTTAATATTCAGAACATCAATGGCGGCTTTCTCAGCATTGACCACAAACAGGCGTTGGGTTCCCGGATCGTGGGCAACAATCTCCGCAGCGCTTTCGTCGATAACCCCTGATGAGTATCTTCCAATCACCGTTAATTCAATTGCCATGCTTTATTCCTCGCACAAACCTGCCCGCATCCTACTAAATTTTGTTACCTCCAAAAATTAACAATTCCATATTTTATAGTTAAATTAAGACTAAGCTTAGATTAAAACTATACATTGGATATGGAATTAAACTCCGATTACCCATAACCCTTGTGCATCTCGAAGCGCTGTACTGCTTCGAGATGCACAAGTAATCAACTTTATAAACGCTGGAATTTAGAAATCGTTTTCGTCGCTAATTTCAGCGATCGCGTAGCAATCTTCGGTAAATTACTAACAGTATTATCATCCTCTAAATCATCATCTTCTGAAGGACTTTCCAGCTCGATCATCCCCTTCAAAATCAGAGAGACATCGGGAAAAATTGGATAATTCTGTCGAGAACTTCCAACAGTAAAGCAGTCAAAACAGTTTCTTAAAATGTAGGTAGCATGGGTAGCAAGTAAAACTGGGTTCAATTACAATGCTGATGGTAGTGAAAAAATCCGATCAAAGGCTTTAAGGGTTTTAGGAGATATCTATTTATTTATGCCTCAGAGTATCGAACAGCAAAAGAAGCAGCGCCGACTGGTGGTAAAAGGGGCCGTGGCTGTAGGAGCCTTTTTGGTAACCGCCGTCGGGGGGTTTGGGGTACCAGCCTGGCGAGAGCAAGTGGAAGCAGAGCTGCAAACGGATGCGTTATTTGCCCAGACCCTTCTAGAAACCAAACCTGTAGCCGCCCTAACTCTTGCCATTGCTGCAACAGGGATAAGCGAAGACAAACTTGGCCAGGTCTTGCCCGAAGTGAAAGCCAGTTTAGCGGAAACAGTGCAAGTCAGCCGTGAACGCCACCAGTTTCTAGGTCATCAAAGTATAACCACCTCCATCGCCCTTACCCCCGATGGCTCCAAGGTGATTTCTGGCAGTCAAGACAATACGGTGCGGGTGTGGGATCTAGCTACGGGAGAGTCTTTAGCTGTTCTGGAAGGTCATCAGGCTTTTGTCAGCTCCATCGTCCTTACTCCCGATGGCTCCAAGATTATTTCTGGCGGTTGGGACAATACAGTCCGGGTGTGGGATCTAGCTACAGGAGAGTCCCTAGCTGTTCTGGAGGGTCATCAGGGTGTGGTTATCTCTATGGCCCTCACCCCCGATGGCTCCAAGGTTGTTTCTGGCAGTCGGGATAATACGGTGCGGGTGTGGGATATCGCAACAGGAGAGTCTCTAGCTGTTCTGGAGGGTCATCAGCTTTGGGCTACTTCCATCGCCCTCACCCCCGATGGTTCAAAAATTATTTCTGGCGGTGGAGACTCTACAGTGCGGGTATGGGATGTAGCTACCGGAGAGTCCCTAGCTGTTCTGGAGGGTCATCAGGATGTAGTTTACTCCATTGCCCTTACCCCCGATGGCTCCAAAATCATTTCTGGTAGTCGGGACAATACAGTCCGGGTGTGGGATATCGCAACAGGAGAGTCCTTAGCTGTTCTGGAGGGTCATAGCAATGAGGTCAGCTCTATTGCCGTCACGCCCGATGGCTCGAAGATTATTTCTGGCAGTGACGATCATACCCTGCGGGTTTGGGACATCGCAACAGGAGAGTCCTTAGCTGTCCTGGAGGGTCATGAGGATTTAGTCACCTCTATTGCCCTTACCCCCAATGGCTCCCAGGTCATTTCTGGTAGTTTCGACTCTACGATGCAGGTGTGGGATTTAGCGACACGAGAGTCCTTAGCTGTGCTGAAAGGACATAACACTGTCCGCTCCATTGCCCTCACCCCCGATGGCTCAAAAATTATTTCTGCCGGTGGAGACCCGACAGTGCGGGTGTGGGACCTAACTACGGAAGATTCTTTAGCGATTCTGGAAAGACACCTCACCCTCGATGGCTCCAAGGTGGAGGCAGTAACGTGGCAAGATTGGTTAGAGATAGGATGCGATCGATTGCGACTCCATTCTTCATGGGTTCGTGCCTCCCTTGAGCCATCTCCAGAGGAACGGGAGATTACCTTAGAAGCCATCCGCACCTGCGAGCGGTTGATCTGGAGCGATACGGACATTGCTCAATTGCGCATACAGCAGGGTTTAGCCATGGCGCAAGCTGGCGATACAGATGGTGCGAAGAAACTGTGGCAACAGGCTCGGCGCTTGGATAAGGCCGTGTATGAGCAGTATGAGGAGCGCTTAATCAATTAACAATTAACCGCAAAACTCGGAGCCGTGATGGCCTCAAAATGGCACTTCATTGTCCTAGCTGATGGTAGTGCAAAAACCCGATCAAAGCCTTGAAGTGTTTTAGGAGATATCTTTAGTTATGAGTCAGAATACTGAGCAGCAAAAAAAGCAACGCCGACGAGTAGTCAAAGGGGCAGTGGCAGCCTTTTTGGTAGCCGCTGCCGGGGGGTTTGGGGTGCTGGCCTGGCGAAAGCAAGTGAAGGCAGATCTGCGAACTAATGCCTTAACTGATGCCTTATTTGCCCAGGCCCTTGTAGCAGCCAAACCTCGACCTGTAGCCGCCCTAACTCGTGCCATTGCTGCAACGGGAAGAACTCAGCACCAGCTTGGCCAGGTCTTACCCGAAGTGAAAGCCAGTTTAGCGGAAACCGTGCAAGTTAACCCTGAACGCCACCGGTTTCTAGGTCATCAGGCTACAATCACCTCCCTCGCCATCACCCCCGATGGCTCCAAAGTCATTTCTGGCAGTTGGGACGATACGGTGCGAGTGTGGGACATCGCAACAGGAGAGTCCTTAGCTGTCCTAGAGGGTCATCAGGAGGGGGTTGATGCCATTGCCATCACCCCCGATGGCTCCAAGGTCATTTCTGGCAGTCGGGACAATACAGTGCGGGTGTGGGATATTGCCAAAGGAGAGTCCTTAGCTGTCCTGGAAGGTCATCAAGCTTTTGTCGATGCCATTGCCATCACCCCTGATGGCTCTAAGGTCATTTCTGTCAGTGAGGACTCTATAGTGCGGGTGTGGGATATCGCCAAAGGAGAGTCCTTAGCTGTCCTGGAAGGTCATCAGGCTTTTGTCAATGCCATTGTCATCACCCCCGATAGCTCCAAGGTTGTTTCTGGCAGTCAGGACTCTACAATACGGGTGTGGGACATCGCAACAGGAGAGTCCTTAGCTGTCCTAGAGGGTCATCAGAAGGGAGTCACTTCTCTCGCTATCACCCCCGATGGCTCTAAGGTCATTTCTGGCAGTTGGGACTCTACAATACGGGTGTGGGACATTGCCACAGGAGAGTCCTTAGCTGTCCTAGAGGGTCATCAGAAGGGAGTCACTTCTCTCGCTATCACCCCCAATGGCTCCAAGATCATTTCTGGCAGTTGGGACTCTACAATGCGGATGTGGGATATCGCAATAGGAGAGTCCTTCATCGTGTCGGATAATCAGACAGGCTTTATCGCGATTACCCCTGATAGCTCCAAGATCATTTCTGGCAGTTGGGACTCTACAATACGGGTGTGGGACATCGCTACAAGAGAGTCCTTAGCTGTTCTGGAAGGCGATCGGGTTTCCGTCCTCACCATTGCCCTGACCCCCGATGGCTCCAAGGTCGTTTCTGGGGGTACAGATGCTACAGTTCGGCTGTGGGATCTGGCTACGGAAGATGCTTTAGCGATTGTGAAAAGAGATCTCGATGGACCTGGGATTACTTCTCCTGATGGCTTGATGACTATTTCTGGCGATTGGAAGAATCCCCTGCCGCAGTGGGTTCTAACGTGGCAAGATTGGTTAGAGATAGGTTGCGATAAATTGCGACTCCATTCTTCATGGGTTCATGCCTCCCTTGAGCCATCTCCAGAGGAACGGGAGATTACCTTAGAAGCCATCCGCACTTGCGAGCGGTTGGTCTGGAGCGATACGGAAATTGCTCAATTGCGCATACAGCAGGGTTTAGCCATGGCGCAAGCTGGCGATACAGATGGTGCGAAGAAGCTATGGGAAGAGGCCCAGCGCTTGGATAAGGCGGTGTATGAGCAGTATGAGGAGCGCTTGCAGAGGTAGCCCTTTGACTTTTCTCAAAGTACGGGAGATGGGGGGATAGGAAGAGAGCAAGATTTTTTGATCTCAAGTCCGAGTAATCAGTTGACTCTGTCATTGCGAATGGAATGAAGTGGAATCAAGGCATCTGTACAGTTTTCAACTCTCAGTAAGTGCTTCCCTAGTTTTCGCTGATATACCCTACTATCGCTACGGCACTAAACTTAGTGTATTAGAAAACTCTTTTCGTTGTTGCCCTTTAGCGCTAAAGGGCAACAACGAAAAGTGCAACATTGTACAGAATCAGAATGGGTTAGCTTGAATCCGATCCTGTGCGTTTCGAGACCGAAAGACTTCATACATTAACAAACTCCCGGCTACAGCAACATTTAAAGAGTCAGCCTGACCAACCATGGGAATGCGAACCAGATTGTCGCATATGGCTCGCTGTTGGTCGGAGAGTCCTTGCCGTTCTTCTCCTAGGAATAATAAGGTAGCTTGGGGATAGTGAAATTGATGAAAACTTTGCCCACCATTGGGAGATGCACCAATGATGCAACCTTGATGCTGTTGTATCCAGGATTGCAAACATCGATAATTGGTACGGATAAATTTCTGATGGAACAAAGCCCCCATACTTGCGCGCACGGTTTCTGGGGAAAAGGGATCGACGGAGCGATTGAGGAGGATCAACCCGGCACCACCAACGGCCTCCAATGTGCGAATGAGTGTGCCTAAGTTACCTGGAGATCGAATGCGATCGAGGACGATCCAGCAGAGTCCAACATGGGGAGTAGTAGACTTGAGGGGAAGCCAGTGCTGTTTAACGATCGCCCCTACGCCAGAAGCACGCTCGGTTTGCGAGATACTGCGAAATTGTTCTGGAGAGAGGCGCACGGTGGGAATTCCAGAGCGCCGCAACTGGCGTACGAGTTTACGAGCTAAGGGGGCGATCAGAAGCTTTTCGCTGTAAAGGATAGTCTCTATTTTCAGGCGAGTGTCAGCAACTCGGATAAAGTTACGCACACCTTCGATAAAGAAGGTTCCTTGGGTATCGCGATATTGGCGATCGCTTTGTAGTCGTTTTATTTTTGCTAGGGTCTGGGTGACACTAGGGGAGGGATGGTCAATCGTATTGTTATTGACCATCCTCCTTGCCAGCGATTCCCAGGCACTTAAGGTTACTGTGTAGAGTGTTCATCGAAGGTACAGGCTCATGCCATCTAGAGAACAGTTAACTGATTATATCTTATACCAAGGTGGGTAGGGTGGGTAGGGGAGAAAGTTGGCGAAGTTGAATCAATAGCAGACTTCTCCTGCCCACCCTACAATCTGCAATACTTTAACTTAAAACCTTCGCGGCTGCGGTTACTCCTGCACCGGGAGTAAAGCCGGTATCGCCGAGAATTTGCAGGGTGGCTTCGAGGGCAGAAATGCAGGTGAGAATATCGCGATCGCCGACAAATCCCAAATGACCGACACGGAAAATTTTACCTTTCAAATGGTCTTGTCCGCCAGCTAAGGCAATATTAAACTGTTTCCGCATCGTAGAACGAATTTGCTCGGTATCTACCCGATCGGGTGCAACTGCGGTGACTGCGGGACTAGCCGCATCATCAGAGGCAAACGTGGGTAAATTCAAGGCTTTTACCGCTTCCCGAATGGCGTTTTTCGATCGCTGATGACGGCTAAAAATATTCTCTAATCCCTCATCTTTGAGCATCTGTAGAGCTACTTGCAAGCCATAAAAGAGATTCACGGGAGGGGTAAAGGGATTGCTATTTTTAGCGGCGGTTTTGCGATACATTCCCAAATCTAAATAGAATTTAGGTAAGTTTGCACTCTCATAGGCTTCCCAAGCTTTGGCACTAACGGAGACAAATCCTAACCCTGGAGGAATCATATAGCCTTTCTGGGAACCGGATGCCACCACATCTAACCCCCATTCATCAATGGGAACGCTAATTGCGCCTAAACTGGTAACTGCATCCACCATAATCAGGGCTTCGCCATGGGTTTTCACGTAGCGGTTAATGGTTTCTAAGTCATTGAGTACTCCGGTGGAAGTTTCTGAATGGGTGATAATTACGGCTTTAATTTGCTTTTCGGTATCTGCTTCGAGTTTTTCCCGGAAGGGTTCGGGATCGAGAGGTTGTCCCCATTCGGCGCTAATCACCTCTACTTCTAGGTTATAGGCTTTAGCGACTTTAGCCCAGCGATCGCCAAATTTACCATTGCTACCGACTAACACGCGATCGCCCGCACTCAAGAAATTAATGATTCCCGCTTCCATGGCCGAGGTTCCACTCCCGGCAACAATGAGGACATCATTCTGGGTTTGGTGCAACCACTTGAGATTTTCGGTCACCTCTTTCATAATCAAACTAAAGTCGCCACTACGATGACCAATCGTCGGTTTTGCCATTGCCAATAGCACCGGATCGGGCACTGGAGTAGGGCCGGGAATCATTAACATTAAGCTATCATCCATAACTAGGTTCTCCTATAAAATTCAAGGGCAGTTTACCATCCTACAGGGAATGGGGGACTAGAGGAAATAGTTAAGCGTTCTCTCCCGTCATCCCCTTTCTTTATAAAAGTGTGCTTAACAGGGGGCGAACAAGGGACTCAGAGAAACTCATCTTACCTCTCAAGGCTCAATTGATGGGAACGTGGAAGAGAAATACTTAAATTGACTATGTTTCCAGAAATTAATTTCTCTGATTTTCTCAAACTGGATCTTCGAGTAGGAACCATTCTACAAGCAGAAGATAATGTAAAGGCTAAAAATCCAGCCTATATTCTCAAAATTGATTTTGGCACTCTGGGCATCAAAACCAGTTCTGCCCAAATTACTCAGAATTACTCGAAAGAGAGTCTCGTCCATACACAAGTCATTTGTGTGATGAACTTTGCTCCCAAACGAGTAGCTGGAGTCAAATCCGAAGTGCTAGTTCTGGCGGCGGTTTCTGAAGAGCAAGGAACCGTTTTAATTACACCAGGTTTTAAGGTGGAGAATGGAACCAAAATTAGCTAAATTTATGCTTGCTTAATGTTCTTTACGTTTTTTCCTGGCTTCTGATTCCGGAAATAGGCTTAAATCGAAGCACTGTTGTTCGATCTACTCCTATCTCAGTCGCCTTCCTGTACCTAATTTGGCGGCTAAATTAGACTTGACTATTCAGAGAATCTATTCGGTTGGTTAAGGAAGCATTGAAGTGGCAATTAAATACCCCTCTTCTGTCACTCTGGGAAATTCTAACGAATTTCCGTCATTACAGCCCGCGATCGCTAACGAAGGAATCAGGGTTTCACGCCCCTTTATCCAAAAGTGACAGAAGAGGGATACCCCTCTTTTGTCACTCTGCCGAAAGAGGGATAGAATAAGAGGACAAGTAAAGAGCTGAAAAATAGAATAGACAATGGATGTAGAGTACCCACTCCGGAAACACGTAGCTCGCTCTGCTGAAG